>NZJL01000070.1 GCA_002692165.1 Porticoccaceae bacterium | reverse complement strand
AAGCCTGCCCCCTCAATCTTCTTAATCGCATCTTGCTCTAACTCAGTGAATTGTGTTTTACCTGAGAGAATTCCTGCTGCAATGGCATCTAAACAATTTTTTAAAATAGTCACCCTAGGGCGCTCTTGCTCGGTAATGAAAGCATTCCGGGAGCTCATTGCCAGCCCGTCAGGCTCTCTACATATTGGAGCAGAAATTATTTTCACCGGAAGACAAAGATCCTCCACCATGCGTCTAATTACTGCCAGCTGCTGGTAATCCTTGAGTCCGAATACACTCTCATCAGGCTGAATTATATTAAAAAGCTTACTGACCACCGTTGTAACGCCTTCAAAATGCCCCGGCCGTGTCGCTCCGCAAAGAGTATCCGTCATAACCGGGCAAATCACCCTACTCTGTGTCGCCAAGCCATTTGGATACATTTCGAGATCATCCGGGCAAAACAAGTAGTCGCAGCCGCTCGCACGTAATCTTTCGCAATCAGTTGAGAATGTCCTAGGATATCGATCCCAGTCTTCATTGAGACCAAATTGCAACTCATTTACAAAAATCGAGCATACTACGACATGGTTGGTTTTTCTAGCGAGATTGATCAACTCAATGTGGCCATCGTGCAGGTTTCCCATAGTCGCCACTAAACCAATCTTTGAACCCTGCTTCCTGCTGGCCAAAAGCTCTCTGCGCATACCCTGGATTGTGTGATATATTTGCATGATATCTTTACAAGGTCTACCGAGCTCAGTGGCTAACTAACTTTTCGTCAGCTAAATTTTCAAAGCGAGTGTATTTGTCAAGCCATGCGAGATAACAGGTGCCAATGGGGCCATTCCGTTGCTTGCCAATGATAATCTCCGCTCGCCCTCTATCAGGACTATCCTCATCATAAACTTCATCCCTATAAATAAACACTATGACATCAGCATCTTGCTCAATGGCACCAGAATCACGAAGGTCGGCATTAACAGGCCTTTTATTTGGTCTCTGCTCTACATTTCGGCTAAGCTGTGAAAGTGCAAGAACGGGGCATTTATTCTCGCGAGCTATTTTTTTTAACTCTCGCGATATCTGCGAGATTTCTTGCACCCGACCTTCGCTGGGGTTGCTGCCGCTCATCAATTGAAGATAATCCACCATTACCATTTTGGGCTTGGCTGCAGCTTTTATTTCTATGGGATTTGGTGGCACAGCATCACCGTGCTCCAAATTCCATTTTTCTAATAAATCTTGCTCTCGTTCTCTTATGAATTCTTTAACACGATTACGCATTTCAAACGGAGTAATGCCGGCAGTGTCGTCAATAAATAATGGACAATCTTTGAGCTTTTTTGCCGCTCTATTAAGCCTTGGCCAATCATCCGAGCTTAGCTTGCCGGTTCTGAGGCGATGCTGATCAATTTTTCCTATTGAAGATAGAAGACGAATTATTAGCTGATTTGCAGGCATCTCCAACGAGAACACGAGGACTGAACCCAGACGATTAGTTACTGCATGTTCAACCATATTCATCGCAAAAGCTGTTTTCCCCATCGAGGGTCGGCCGGCGACAACCACCAAATCAGAGTCCTGCCAACCGGAAGTCATATTATCAAGATTAATAAATCCAGTGCTTAAACCAGTTACATTCGATTTGCTCTTTGCGAGCTTATCAAGGCGCTCAACCGCCTCACTTAGCAGCAAATTTACTTCTTTAAACCCACCTTTTTTTGGGCGGCTGTCATTAATCTGCTGCAAACGGCGCTCTGCTTGAGAAAGCAATTCCGAGCTATCCCAACCAAGGGGATTGTATCCTTTTCGAACGATGTCACTGGCTGCAAGAATTAGTTGACGTACAATAGATCTCTCTAAAACTATCTGTGTATAGGCTTGAACATTTGCCGAACTTGGGGTGTTTTGTGCCAGATCCACTAAGTATTGCGCGCCCCCAACGGAAGCAAGTTTATTGTTATTCTGCAGGCTTTCTGACAGTGTTATAGGATCGAATGGCTGAGAGTCCGCAGCCAAATTTTGCATTGCTGCAAAAATTAGTTGATGATCTTTTCTATAGAAGTCAGACTCCGAAATTGATTGAATAATAGCGTCAAACGCCTCATTTTTGAGCATCAATCCGCCCAAAACTGCTTGCTCAGCCTCAATCGAATGTGGAAGAGCCTGATTCGATGTTGATTCATCAAACTGCGCTTCGCTCATGGATTCCTCTATATCCTAATTTAACGCCTCAAGTGGATAACCCTGCAGATGATCTTGGCATAGATGTTTCTACCGCTCTAGCGTTCTTACTGCCGCTCGATTAGTATGCCAATGGATTGAACGATATCTGAATGAACTTTGATGTCTACCACAAAACTCCCGAGAGAACGAAAACTGCCCTCAGGTAGGTTAATNTCGCTNCGNGCTACTTCTCCACCCGCTCCAATNATGGCTTGCTCTATTTCCTTNGGTCCGATAGAGCCAAANAGCTTNCCCTCGTCGCCTGCAATTGCTTTTATTTTAACAGANCCGATTTNTGNAAGCNTTGATGCNCGGTTTTTCGCCAANTCGAGCCGCTCTTGAGCATTAGNCTCAAGCTCAGCTCGACGCGANTCAAAAACNGCTAGATTTTTATCTGTTGCAAATACGGCNTTGCCTTTTGGAATCAGGTAATTNCGACCATATCCTGCTTTTACTTTTACTTTGTCTCCAATTTCACCAAATTTTCCGATTTTTTCAAGCAAAATGACTTCCATAACCTTCCCCCTCCTATAAATCTGTTAGTCAATCTTTGANCCTTAAGAGTTTAGCCCGCAGATTCCATTGACTGTCAACAAATCCCAAACAAATCAGAATCAAAGCGAAAGCTGGACTAAAAAGTAACAAACCTGTGTACATAAAAAACAAAAAGGTAGCGCTTAGTTTAAGCACCGAGGCGATATGATGAGCTAAAGCGATACCTGCGACCAAAAGCGGCACGGTGGCCAGTTGGAACCACATCGCATGTTCTCGATAGAACAAGAACCCGAAAACAATAACCAGCAGTGTGCCTAGACCGACGCGAGCATCTAGTCTCAAACTATGGAATTCTTTTACAAAACCGCCCGGGTTAAAAACCAATCCCTGCCACCAGCGAGACACGATTAGGCTNACCACGGCTGTCAAAACTAATCCCCAAGCCAAGAGGCTNAACACGAACAACTTCTGCTTNATNATGTCATTCGCTACTTCAGTATTAAAACCACCCGATAGTAGCGAAATAACCTTGGGCGTGAGCTGTTCAAGACCTTCAGGCAAAATAATGTTTAAACTCAGCGTGGCAACGACACTTGCCACCACCACAGCTATCAGGCTCCACTGCCAAGACATAGTGATGCGAAGAATTTGCGCAACCAAAACAGCTATGACCAATGAAAAACATGAGACTATCGTCAGCAAGCGATTAGCTCCGTATGCTTCTAAATCGCTGACAAACCATCCCAGAAGGATCGGGAGCAGTGCCCATAAAGCGACCACACAACCCTCAATAAGGCCCTTTTTCAGAGTGACCAGGCCAATAGTAGAGGGACTCAAAAAAGGAAGGAAATAGCCAGCCAAGGCCACGCCACAAGCATGAGCCCTGCCACGCATTATAAATTCGACAAGCGAGCGCAACTATACACACCGAACTATTTATGACTATCTGTGAAAGGAAGAAGTGCGAGATAGCGAGCTCGCTTTACTGCTTCAGACAACTGTCTTTGATAACGTGCCTTAGTTCCAGTAATTCGGCTCGGAACGATCTTACCCGTTTCAGATATATAACCCTTGAGTGTTTCAAGATCTTTATAATCGATCTCCTTGACACCCTCAGCTGTAAAGCGACAAAACTTTCTCCTGCGTACAAATTTAGCCATTACACTTCTCCCAAACCTTTATCAGCTTCATCTTGACCCAATTCCGGGTTTTGGCTACTTTCATTGATCTCCGACCGATCAGAGTCAGCGGCGATCGATACACCCTCCGCTGGCGCGCTCCGCTTGTCGTCATCTGAAACCCTCTTTGCTGAGGCTTTCACCTCTTTTGCCAGACGCTCCGACTTTTCAGAATTCTCTTGGCTCATTATGGGCGATTCTATGCTTATGGGTCCAGATCGACGAATCACCATGCTGCGAATAATCGCATCATTATACCTAAATGTTGAATTCAGCTCGTCTAGCACGTCTTGCTCGCACTCTATATTCATGAGAATATAATGAGCTTTATGGATTTTATTAATGGGGTAAGCCAGCTGACGGCGGCCCCAATCCTCAAGTCTATGGATTTGCCCTTTTCCCGATTCAATAGTCGACGTGTAACGCTCCAACATGCCGGGAACTTGTTCGCTCTGGTCGGGATGAACTAAAAATACTATCTCATAATGTCGCATAGAATCTCCTTCTGGTTAAATAAGCTTCCCGAGGAACCCATGTCGGCTTTTTCCGGTGAAGCAAGGAGTGTGGAGAGCAAAAGATGCCCTGTTTATTTTGATTCCAATATTTTAGTATTTTCGCTAGTTTTTTGCAAGAAATGCAGGAGCTATCAGTTTTATTCACTCTTCAATGATCACCAAACTTTTTAACCACGCCCTATTGACATTTATCACCGGACAACTCGATTTTCGACGCGCTGACGCAAAGCTTCAAAAAGTAAAATACCTGCCGCGACAGATACATTTAGGCTGTTTAATTGACCGACCATCGGTATCCTGCCGACGTAGTCGCATTTATCTCGAGTGGACTTTTTCATTCCCATGGCCTCAGATCCGAGTACCACTAACGAAGGGCCACGGAAATCGCATTCATATATCGACTTTTGCGTATCTAACGACGCACCAAAAACCCAGATACCTAATTCTTGCATGAGTGATATTGTGCGAGAAATATTAGTTACCATGACCAATGGAACCAGCTCTGCAGCTCCGCTAGCTACTTTTACGACGCTTGGTGTAATGCCAACTGATTTATTTCTTGGTATTATCACGGCGTCCACTCCCGCACATTCTGCTGAACGCATGCATGCACCCAGGTTTCTGGGATCGGTAATGCCATCCAGCATCAAGAAAAAACCCTCTTTCCCCACTTTCTTAACTAAAGATATTAAAAACCTGTCGTCGAAAATTTCAGGATCTATACATCTTATGGCAATACCTTGATGAGATTTACCAAACTTTTTTTCCATTTGTTGTCGAGAGGATCGATCAATGACTATACCGTGTTTTTCAGCGAGGGCCTCCATTTCTCGGGACCGATCATTTGTTCGGCCTGTTTTTAAATGCAATTCTTTAACCTTTTCAGGACTTTTGCTTAGTATGTTACTTGCTGAATGAAATCCAATGATCCAACCCATGCTCGCATCCTTCGAATGAATGTAAAGCTGCATCAAGAGAAAATCTCTTTGTAGAGCTATGACTATTTAAAGTCAGCCTAACTACTTTGATAATGCAAACATACCTTATATACTCAGACTACAGTGAATGCAATTGCTATCGAGTATATGGAAAATCACCCCTTGACAAAACCCGCCGGACTATCCCGTCGATTGACAAGTCTGACTTACGACTGTTTTCTTCTCTTCGCAATGACTATGGCTTATGGAGTATTACTTTTATTAGGAAAAATTCTAGTACTCGGTGTGGAGGATGCATCTAGCTATGCCCCAAAAGCCCTTGAGCAATGGTCAAGCATGTTCGGCCTCTACGTATTGCTCTCAAGTTACTTCATTCTCAGTTGGCGGAAGAAAGGTCAGACTCTAGGAATGAAATCCTGGCGAATAAAGCTCGAGACCAACGAAGGAGACGCTCCAAGCCCCAATCAATGCCTCGCCCGCTGTTTATTGGCACCTATATCCTTGGCAATTGGAGGTGTAGGATTTTTTTGGTGTTTATTACCACCCAGCTATTCATGTCTTCACGATCTAATAACTTCTACGAGAGTGGTCCAAGTTCCCCGAGATCGCGATTCTTGATCCCACTGTCAAAACCATGAATCGAGGATCTCCGTGTAATTAAGCGTCAGATAATGCGTTGTTAGACTCAGGAACGACAATTATGAAAGACAATGAATTTGTAATGGCCATTGATCAAGGGACTACTTCGTCTAGAACCATANTTTTTGATCATCAATATTCAATACAAGCAATATCTCAGATCGACCTTACCCAGTATTTCCCTCATACAGGATGGGTAGAGCATTCACCTGATGAGATTTGGCAAAGCACGGTCAAAACAGCGCAACAAGCTATGAGAAAAAATGATATAGATGCCAGTCAAGTGGCAAGCCTCGGCATAACAAATCAACGCGAAACAACAATTATTTGGAATAAGAGAACAGGCAAACCAATTTACAATGCGATTGTGTGGCAAGATCGTCGCACCTCCAATTACTGTGACACACTGAAAAATCAAGGCCTTGAGAAAACCATAACTGAAAAGACCGGATTACTATTAGATCCATATTTTTCAGCCTCAAAAATCGTTTGGATCCTGGATAATGTTGATGGTGCCATGTCTGCAGCCAAAAATGGTGAACTCGCCTTTGGAAATGTGGACAGTTGGCTAATTTGGAACCTTACCTCAGACAGAAAACATCTTACCGACATAACAAATGCCTCACGAACAATGCTTTTCAATATTGTCCACCAAGATTGGGATTATGAACTGCTCAATATCTTCGGCATACCAGATTCAATGCTTCCTGAAGTAAAAGATTGCGGTTATGAATTCGGACAAACAAATCCATCTTTATTTTTGGGCTCGATAAGCATTTGTGGTGTTGCCGGAGATCAGCAGGCGGCTGCCTTGGGTCAAGCCTGCTTTGCCCCCGGAATGCTGAAAGCAACCTACGGGACCGGTTGCTTCGCTATTCTTAATACTGGTAGTGAGATGGCACGCTCTACTCAAAGGTTACTGACTACAATAGCTTACCGAATAAACGGNGAGACAAGCTATGCTTTGGAAGGTTCCATCTTTTGTGCAGGAGCTTCAGTAAAATGGTTCCAAGAAAAACTGAAATTAGTACAAGGTCCTGAGGACATGGATATCTTCGCTAGTGCTTCTGACTTAACTCAGGAGGTATACTTGGTTCCTGCTTTTACCGGTTTAGGAGCTCCATGGTGGAATGCTGAAGCGCGCGCCGCGTATATGGGCATGACACTCGCCACTGGCCCAAAAGAACTTGCCCGAGCAATATTAGAATCCGTATGCTACCAGACTCATGACTTGCTGTTGGCTATGAAATCGGATTGGCCAAACAATTCTGAAACCATTTTAAGAGTTGATGGCGGCATGGCATCTAGCGATTGGACTATGCAGTTTCTCTCCGATATCTTGCAAGCGCAAATTGACCGACCAGCGGTCATTCAAACATCAGCGCTAGGCGCCGCCTGGCTCGCNGCATCAACCGTNGGCGCTTGGCCAAAACAAGCGGATTTTCAACGAGACTGGCGTTGTCAAAGAAAGTTCTCTCCTGGGATGCCAATTGAACGACGCGACACCAAAGTGGCTGGCTGGAATAATGCAATTAGTAGACTTTTGGCTGATTAAAAATTCTGAATTATCTCTCTCGGTGAAGCAAATATAATCCGCCAGCCACACACAACAGCGCAGGCGCCATAACAGCGAAAAGTGGTGAGAAACCCATCACAATGCTAGTTGGACCAATCATGTCTTGAAAAATATTAAAGACTACTCCCACGAGAACGCCAACAAAGATTTTTGAGCCCATCGTAGAGTTTCGCAGTGGACCAAAGATAAATGATACTCCCAACATTACCAATCCCAGTATTATCAGCGGTTGAATAATTTTCCTCCAGAAAGCTAACTCATAGACGCNCGCTCTCGCACCTTGCTGCTCGANAAANTCTATGTAGTAANATANNGTTGACATGGATAATTTATCCTCAGGAAGCGTATTCNCCATCAACAACTGTGGACTCAATTCGGATTTCCAAATGCGAGTTAGCTTTTTGTCAACTTCAGTATAATCAGGGTGAAAATGAGTAATTGAGACGTTCTCCTCCACCCAATAACCCGCCGCACTATTGTAGGTAGCTCTCGAAGCAAAACTAGCTTCCGAAATTCGCTTGTCATCCGAAAAATTGTAGNGAGCCACACCGAATAAAACACCGCCAGGAAAAACCGCATTAAAATGCATGAACTGAGCGCCCTCTCTTATCCATAGTCCGGAGGCAGAGTCCAATGTTGATTCCCCTTTTCGAAGGTATTGTCTCTGGCCATTAGCGAGTTGATCGAGGTATGGCGCCATGTACTCACCAAGAAAAACCCCAATTAGGATAAAAACCAACACAGGCCGAAAAACAAAGATTACTATTCGAAATATAGACACACCTGCAGCCCGCATAACTATCAACTCACTATTACTGGCTAATTGTCCCAAACCGAAAAGGCAACCGACTAGCGTAGCAACTGGCAGATACTCGTGTACCCTCGACGGGATTGTGGTGGCTACATAAATAAGAACATCAGCAAACTTGTAATTGTTACGAATTGAATCAGCTTCATCTATTACAGCCGTAACAGAATCTAATCCGACGATAACTATTAAAGCTATTGATATCGAATAAAATACTTCCCTTCCAATATATCCTGATATTCGGCGCATCATGATTGCCCTGATCTAGAACTCAAAGCTATCTTTAAAAGTTGTCGATTATCTTTCCTCATCATTAAAAAGACACCGATCAATATAAAAACGACATGCAGTGGCATTAGAGTAATGTAAACTGGCACTAATCCTGACTCGATAGCTCCTTTCAACACATTCAAGGCTAACACGTAGGTGAAATAAATGATTATCCCGGGCAATAGTTTAGAGTAGCCCCCCTGCCGAGGTTTTGTGCGGCTGAGCGGCCAAGCCAAAAAAGCCACCACAAAGGCCATAATGGGCAATGAAAGACGCCATTGAAGAGCTGCTTGAAATTTTGGATCATTTGACTCAAATAAGTTAGAAGTTGCCACTGATTCGGCATCGGAGTCTTGCTTGAAAGTCTCATTGTCAGCTAATCTAATGCCATACTCCTGAAAATTCGTAATCTGATAATCATAACTTCCAGGCACCCCGTCCACTCTAACACCATTGTTAAGCACTAGATATTGCTCCGATGCACTGTCTCCCACCTGCTGTAATCCCTCGTCCGCAGTGACCATTACAACTCGATGCAGTGATCTCGCATCAGACTCATCTGTCATGACAAGAAAAACATTCTTCAATGTATTTTCGGCTGAGAGTTCATCCGCATAAATAACACCTTTGTCTTCTCTGAGAGGATAGAACCTTTTTGCGGCGACATTATTTATCTCGCTTCTATTCTTTTGGGCCCGAACAATAACATCATATTTCGCCATCCCAGAGGGTGAAATAACGAGACTTAGTGAGCCCACGAGAACCGCTAGGATACTCGCAACTGCGAGCAAATATAAAAAAAGTTTTTTTTCAGAAAAGCCACATGCATAAAGGACAGTAATCTCATTTTCGCTGTTCATCCTGCCCAAGGTTAGTAGCAACCCTAAAAAAAAAGCCAAAGGAAGAACCAATTCCAAAAAAGCAGGTATCCTATAGCCTAGCATGGCTATCATAATACTCAGGTCCATCGCGCTTGCAGCAACTTCGGCTAAGTATTTCACAAGCCGACCGCTGACCAATATGAGTAACAATACAATGCAAACTGCAAAGGTTGTAAAAAGTATTTCTCGGAGGAAATAACGAAAAATAATCACAGTAATGTCTCTAATAAACCTTGGGTGAACACAAACAAACTGGTATCTTTATAACATGATTTCCAAACATCTCAAAAAGGATCTATCTATGGATTTTAAAGCGACCTCAGCAAATCCTCTCAAGCTAAAAATTGACTGCCTAATTGTTCTAACTGACGCAAGATTGTCCCATAATCATTCAGGTGCGGATGAGGCTCTGCTTGAGCAACTGAGAGGATTGGTGAAAGCGATAAAGTTCGATGGGAAAAATGGATCTGTACAAAGCATTTACACGCCAACAATGCCTTTCAAACAAATCATCCTCGTTGGTATAGACGGCGCAATCACAAATCAAAAGAAATTGGGATGCGTAACAGCTGCTGCCAATCAAGCAATCAAAACCAGCGCTAAGAAACTATTGTGGATTGAAACCTCTGAATCGGAGGATCTAGCGTGGCAGAGCTGCGCAATGGCGAGGAGTCTAGTTCAAGCTAGCTACAAGTATGCGAAAGGCAAAAAAATCGACCCAATTGCACTCAACACCATCTTTTATTGGACTCCACAAAAAAGCCAATTGGAAATAATAAACTCTGGACTATATTTTGGAGCATCAGTTGGAAAAGGGGTCAATCGCTCAAGAGCGCTTGGAAACCTGCCGGCCAATATATGCACTCCGACATACCTCGCTCAGACAGCACGCGAGATGGCAACAGCTTGCTCGAAGCTCTCGAGCAAAATCATCAATGAAGTAGAAATGAAGAAATTGGGCATGGGAGCATTACTCTCAGTAACTGCCGGAACGAAGGAACCTGCCAAATTCATTGTCATGGAATATTGCGGAGCCGATTCGACAGAGCCGCCTGTAGTATTAATTGGCAAGGCTGTGACTTTCGACTCTGGAGGAATAAGTATTAAACCATCCGGGGGCATGGACGAAATGAAGTTCGATATGTGCGGTGGGGCTGCAGTCTTCGGAGTGATGGACGCGCTCATCTCGAGCGAATTAGCAGTGAATGTAGTAGGCTTGGTGCCTGCCGTGGAAAATATGCCGAGTGGTTCAGCCACAAAACCAGGCGATGTGGTAACTAGCATGTCTGGTCAAACTATCGAAGTGCTCAATACCGATGCAGAGGGGAGGCTGATTTTATGCGATGCAATTACATTCGCTGAGCGGTTCAAACCTAAAGCTGTCATTGATGTTGCCACACTAACCGGGGCATGTGTATTGGCCCTCGGAAAACATGCCTCAGGCCTAATGACAAATGATCAAACGCTAGGTCAAACTATTGAAGATTGCGGCACTCGTTGTGGAGATAGGGTATGGATGCTTCCACTCTGGGAAGAGTATGACAGGCAATTAAAAAGCAACTTTGCCGATATGGCTAATATTGGAGGACGGGAGGCTGGTGCAATTACAGCGGGATGTTTCCTAGCACGTTTTGCAAAGAAACTGCGCTGGGCACACATAGACATTGCTGGGACTGCTTGGATGTCGGGGAAACAGAAAGCGGCCACCGGGCGTCCAGTACCCCTTTTAATGGATTTTTTGTCGAACTGCAAAGCCTGAGGCGTCAGAATCCCTTGTTCGAAAATGACTAAAATCTCATTTTACAAATTAAATAATGATTTCATTCCGCTAGGATTTGTTTGCGCATTAATTAAAAAGGCGCATTACTCAAGCCAGAAAGTTCTTTGCCAAGTCCCAAACCAGCGAATTGCTGAATCTTTAGATAATCTTCTATGGACAGAAGATACTGTGTCCTTTATTCCCCATGGGGTCGGATCAACAAACATGCCTATAGCGATAAGCACTGATCCTCTACCCGGAGATCACTACCAACTTTTGATTAATCTCTGCGCTGAAATACCTAAGTGGTTCAGTCGATTTGAACGAATCATTGAAATTGTCAACTCAGATAAAAAAGATCAGCACCCCAAGCGAGAAAACTTTCAGTTTTATAAGGATCGAGGTTATCCTCTTGCTTTTTTTGACCTAACATAGGGGTCTGTGAACCATTAATCACAATTCAAAGGACCTCTGACGCAGGGCTGATTTGTGTCGATTGAATCAAAAACTAGTCCTTAGAAAAAAGCAATTTTTAAATATTTCTGTTTACTATTTAACAGAGTAGCTAAGAGCTTGGTGAGTACCTATAATCTAGCCTGCTCCAAAACATTAATTACTCAAAAGCAGTAAGAAAACACATTAGTTTGGAAAAGATTGTTGTAACTGCGTGAGTTAGGCACATTTCCCTGTAAAAAGATCAGTTAATTCATGGATAAGACGTTCAACCCTCAAGCTATTGAGGAAAAAATATATAACGAATGGGAGGAAAGTGGTTACTTTTCTCCCCAGGGCAAAAAT
>NZJL01000069.1 GCA_002692165.1 Porticoccaceae bacterium | reverse complement strand
TCCGCCGATGGTGCTACTTTTGATCCCCGCGAGGAAATCGGTGCCAATATGTTTTGCCCTCACCGTTCCACCTCGTGCTAGCCCAAAGTGTTTTATGATCTTTCTAGCCGGTATCTCTTGTGTTGTCGAAACAAAAATTTCCGTAGATGACATGACTAAGCTCCGTTAATTAATAATTTATTATAGCCAATAACTGAGAGGTATCGAAATTAATGCTTTTGATATTATGTTTCTTCGTAGCATCTTTTTTGATATCCCTCCTAATGACTTGCAAAATAAATGGGGGAATAAAAACCTGTATTGGGAAAGCTCGACTCCAATCAGGACAGATATTTTGTTTATGACTGTGTATAGTTTAGCGGGGTGGCGTTTGTTTAGAGCAGACAGTTCAGACACAGGCCGTTAATCATGCGTTTTTTAAAGAGGATTTTTTAACGATATGACGCTTGCTCAGTGGTCTTGGATTTTCCTCGTGCTGTATATTTTTTTGATGGTCTGCGTGGGGATATACGCTCAAAAAAAAGTAAAGCATGCAGATGATTTTGCCACTGCAAGAGGTTCATATGGACCGTTTTTCCTTGCATTGGCTTACGCCGCGACCACGGCGAGTGGCGCCACGTTTCTCGGAATCCCTGCCTTATCTTATGAGTGGGGATTGGCTTCTCAGTGGTATGGTTTTTTCTATCCTATAGGAGTCTACATCGGCGTCATCATTTCTATGCGACTAGTGGCAACTGCGGGAAATCGCTTTGGTAGCCGTTCAATTCCGGAATACTTGGGTGATCGATATCAGTCTGACGGGATCCGTATTTTGGTTTCTTTAATGTCTTTAGTCTTGATGTTTTACCTTGTGGGACAACTTGTATCAGGACTGATGATGTTCCAGTTGATGCTTGGATTAGACGAGTTATGGGCATTGATTATAACAATATCAGTGCTCCTATTTTATGTGGTTCTAGGAGGAGCTCACGCTGACATTTTAACCGATGGCCTTCAGGGAGCGATGATGATTTTGCTAGCGATGGTGGTTATCTTGATGACGCTATTTGGAGTAGGGATTGATGGAGGGTTTAACGGCGTAATCAATAACCTTCGTTTGCAAGATGCGAATTTAGCTTCAACCTTCAACAAGAATTCAACTCTTTTTAATTCCGGCTGGTCTGTTTTTGTAATTGTTTTTGCGCACATTCCATTGGGTTTGCTCCCCCATCTGGGTAACAAGTTATGGGCGCTCAAATCTGACAATGATCGAAAAAACTTTATCTGGATTGCCGCCACTTTTGGATTGATGCTGGGAATGATGGGGCTGGGCGGCCTGCTTGCACGAGCGCACTTCGGCGCTAGTTTGTATGATGAGGGAATGAATCCCAATCAAGCGNTGCCGTTGCTTTTTATTGAATTATTTCCAGTTTGGTTAGCTGCTTTGATNGGCGTAGGTATTCTATCTGCAGTGATGAGTACAGCGGATGGGCTNGTCATATCNTCATCNCAAATCGTCGCNAATGATNTCTACAGGCGGACANTGGTACCCCGAATGTCCNNTGATTACTCGCCNGAAGAAGTCGACCGACGTGTTCTATTAATCTCGAGAATCACAACAGTTTTTATCNTNCTGGCATGCATGTTTATGGCGAGATCACTNATGGATAAGAATGTAGCTCTGATNGTATGGATTGGCATAGGGGGTATGATGGCCGCNTTCTCTGGCCCNCTNATNGTGGGNGCCGTTTGGAAAGGAGTAACNANGNAAGGAGCCTATGCTGGCTTANTNTCNGGCATGGCAACCTTCATTGTCTTGCATGCACAGTTGATAGATCCAATTTGGTTCGACTCATATCCTAGACTTTTCGACATTTCTGACTGGCTTAGCAATCAGGCGCCAAACCCGTTCGCGTGCGCTTTTCTTGGTGAAGTTGTTTCGGTTGGAATGACTATTTTTGTTTCCGCCAAGACCGAAAAACTTCCAGATTCGCACCTTGATGCCATTTTTGATGGCCATAGAGCAGTGAAGCCGAGCAAATAATTTGTTAGTTATGAAAATCAAATGAGCTGATTAAACTTAGAGTCAAAATATATTTCTATGAGAGATAAGATGATTGCAGTGACCGCTAAAATGAATGTGAAACAAGGAAGCGAGCTAGAGTTTGAAAAAAACATGTTGGATTTAGCCTCAAAAGTTAATGAAAACGAATCAGGAGTGATTTTTTATCGATTGTGTCGAGATAGCGATGGTAATTACATGGTTATGGAACTTTATGAAGATGAAGTTGCCGTGCAAGATCACGTTAACTCAGAGCATCTCAAAGCGGCAGGGCCGAGCTTTAAGGGAATTATGGCTGGCCCACCAGAGATTCAGCGTTATGAGGTGTTAGATCGGGAATGATTTCTAAAAATTGAGATTTACAGCGCTTATGTTTGGAGAATAAAAATTGGTCATAGTGCAACAATTCTGTTGAATAAATACTCCAACGGCCCGGTCCTAAAATATTTCAGCCAGATTGTGCTGAAGACGATTGCGGCAACAAAAAATATCGCCGCTGCCAGGAGGGCGAAGTCGATTGTTTGGTTCTCTAATAAGCCCAAATATTCGAGAACGCCCAGTCCCACAATTACATGGCTTATATACAAAGTGAGTGTCAAGCGACCTGTTTGGCAAATCCAATGCCTGAACCGAGATTCTGAGAATCGTTCACAAATATATAAAGAGCTAATGATTACAATTACCGAAAAGCTGCCAGCAGAGGCCATATATTGTGGAAGAGGAGGGATGGCGGCTGTTGAAAACAGAAATACGCTGCTCTCCATCGAACTCTCATTGGACAAATATTTAACATACATGGTGTTTAAGAGATAACACCCCAACTCGGTGCATGAGAAAAGGGCTAGAGAGCATTTTAGTAGCGTTTGTCGAATTTTTGTATCGGCCAAATTTTGGCGGGCGAGCCACATACCAAAAATCACAAAAGCGGTCCACGGTAAGACAGGATGAAAGCCGTTAAAAAATATGCGCCTGATCAATCCTTCGGCAGACCAGAGGTCGGTGTATGTCAAGGTTGACCAATCCCAATTTTTCTCGTAATCGAAGAACATCAAAAGTAAGGGAAAAAGAAGCACCAAAACGACGCATGCGAATAATAGAGTGTGATTGCTTTTGGTAAATAAACTGGCTGCAAACAAAAAATAGAACCCATAGAAAACGAGAATATCTCCTTCCCAAATGACAGTGAAAAGGAGTCCAACAACAATCATTAAAAGTGCTCTACGGATTAATTTTGAGCGGGCGCAGCATATTGCGAGCGTGTCGTTTGATAATCTTGATTTATTGCTACTGAGCGTTACTCCAATTCCAGCAATGATAACGAAAAGTGCAGATGCTCGACCCTGCAAAAGCTGCGTTAACGATAATAAGGCAGTGCTGCCGATCTCTGGGTTCATAACGACCGTGAAATTCACGATTATCATGCCCAGTAGCGCTAGCGATCGCGCAAAATCAAAACCAGTTATTCTTTCTTGCACTAGCGGTCGACTCTCTCAGGTTTGCTCATGGTGCGAGTAAGCTCGACTTCCCAATGATGTCGGATTTATGAATCTGTTAAATATCAGTTCTCTGGAGTTTTTGTCCAAGAGTCTGAGTAAGCTAAGTTTTCAACTTTACCCAATCAGATTTAGACGGCCAAAAATCACCTGCACATGATAGTTCAAGGGGGCTTTAATGACACAAAAATATCTACCCGCTCTACGAAAAAGAAGGAATTTATTAGTTCGTCAACCTAATCTAGCTAAAACATAGCGATTACATGACACGTTAGGTCTGATTGAGGACGATTAACTTGCGAAAGTCTTTCAATCGTTTTTAAACTTCGAGTATAAAAATTGGATTATTTTGATTCAGCCGAAGAATAGCGGAACCAACTTCCATACTTCAGGTGCGAGGAAATTATGAGAAAACGGAAATTCTGGGGGTGGGGCTATGGGGATCAAGTCTTGACTCCAGCAGAAGATGAGGCTAAAGCCAGGAGGATTCTGAAACACCTGGGCCCATCGACGATTTTGCCTGTTCCTCAAGCCGATCATATTGCTTTGGGTGAGCCACGGATATCCCCTCCGCCGGCTTTGGAGTGATTGTTACCAATGATCATCTTGAACGTCAATACCATTCCTATGGGAAATCTTTTCCCGATCTGGCAAGAGCCGTGTTGGGGCAATTCCCTAATCCGACAGACCTTATTGCACATCCTGAAAGTCGGGCAGACGTATCTCGAGTTTTGGATTGGGCTAATAGTTATTCTATTGCTGTTATTCCCTACGGAGGTGGACTCGCTCGATAGATTGCCAATCCTGCCCCGCTAAGTTTATCTGAAGAGCCCAGTTTTTTCTGTGAGATTCTCGTAAACTTGGGTGAAACGCTTCACAAAACCATTTCGGACTTGCATGCGTCCAGAGCATATCTTTAATGAAATTTATTCATTTGAAGGATGCGCCGTTCAGGAATATCCTTTCAAGCATTGGGGGTTTTGATTGAGGCGGTAATGAGTTTTTTATACGGAATGTTCGGGTTGTACGCGCTTTTAGCGTCAGTTGTCGCTGCGGAGAGAGTCATATGGCCAAAGCCGCTNGCTAATCGAGACTCCTAGGCTTTGCCTTCAACNCTTAATTCGGGGTTCACTGGTGTATAAACCCCGAACACTAGGCACAACCTGATCGTCCACGCCTTACCAAGATCACATCGCGCGCAATAATTCCTGGGGATCTTCCAAAGTCCGTTTGAGATTCTGGATGAACTGGGCCCCTTCATATCCGTCGACGATTCTATGGTCAAACGAAGCGGAAATGTTCATCATTTTTCTTATGGCGATCTGGCCGTCCTTCACGACAGGGAGTTCTCTNAGCCTATTCGGGCTNATGATGGCTACCTCTGGATGGTTAACAATAGGAGAGCTGGAAACTCCTCCGAGAAGACCTAAGCTCGAGATTGTCATGGTTGAGCCTTTTATCTGTTGTGGCTGAGCCTTGCCCGTTTTTGTAGCCGCAGTGATTGCCCTTAATTCACGCGCACATTGCCATATGTTCATCGATTGCACATCTCGCACTACAGGCACAATGAGACCTAAATGGGTATTGGTTGCTATGCCAATATGAATCCGGTTGAAGGAATACAAGATTTCTTTCTCATCATCATAGCGCGAGTTTATCAGAGGGTATTCGAGATAGAGCGAAGCCATCGCACGCATAAAGAATGGCAGCAAAGTCAATTTGGTTTGGTCATCAGTTCGTTGCATGTTTGCTTCTAATCGCATTATTTCTAGCTCTGTAACGTCGCATTCTTCCGTGTAGGAAAAGTGCGGGATCCTTGATTTTGCCTTTTGCATTTGAGACGCGATTTTGCGTCTCAGGCCAGTTATTCTTATTTCTGTTATCCCTTCAGCATTTTGGTCTGACTCATTTCTCGCCGATTCGCTCCTATTATCGGAAGCATAATCCTCAACATCTTGAGCTGATATCCGCCCGGCTGGCCCAGATCCTTGCACCGCCTCTAAATTCAAACCGAGTTCCTTCGCTCGACGACGCGCTGCGGGGGCTGCCAAAGTTTGATTCGGTGATGCCTGAGTTCTGGTGTTTTTTTCATTAAGAGATTCGTGATTTGCGGTCTCTTCCTGAAATTTTTCGTTAGCCAGGGGTGCTTCACATGCCGCATCCCCGTCTTTCTGGTTTCTTTTTGATGTAGCGTTATCTTTGATACTCGAATTTGGGCTTGAGGAAGGTTGTTCGAGGCCGGGTTCAATTATGGACATTAGCATGCCGCCGACCGGGACAATATCACCTGTATTTACGAATATTTTGGATATCTTGCCGGATATCGGTGATGGAATTTCAAGAGTTACTTTCTCTGTCATGATCTCCATCAAGGGTTGGTCTTCTTCAATTAGGCTTCCAATTTCGACAAAAAGATTGGTCACCTCTGCCTCAACGATACCTTCGCCCACATCAGTTAATTTTAGCTCAAAAGGAGTTAACATTTCAGTCCTCCAAAAGTTGTTTAAGGGACTTAGCTACCCTGTCAGGGCTTGGAAAGTAATCCCATTCAAACGCGTGGGGGTATGGAACGTCCCAACCTGCTAGTCTTATGGTTGGTGCGGAGAGGTAATAGAAGCATCTTTCGGTGATCAAGGCGGACAACTCAGCACCGAAGCCGGAAAATTTTGATGCTTCATGCACTATGAGACATCTACCTGTTTTTTTGACTGATTCTTCAATGGTAATAACGTCCAATGGCACTATGGATCTGAGGTCTATCAGCTCGGCATCTACGCCACTTTCGAGAATACCTGCAAGAGCTACATGAACCATCGTTCCATACGCAAGGACTGTGGCTTCACTTCCTGCTTTTTTGACTTTGGCCTTTCCCAGGGGAATCGAATAGTAGTCCTCTGGCACATGGCTTTCGGTTTCGCCAGACCAGGGCTTCAAAGGTCTATCGTGATAACCCTCGAATGGACCATTGTAGAGTCGCTTTGGTTCTAAAAAAATAATGGGATCATCGCACTCGATGGATGCTATGAGGAGCCCTTTTGCATCATAGGGGCTAGATGGAATTACAGTTTTTAGACCGGTGACGTGTGCGAAAATTGCTTCGGGCGATTGACTGTGTGTTTGTCCTCCGAAAATACCCCCTCCATAGGGAGCTCTGACCGTAATCGGCGCCTGGAAATCTCCGTTCGATCGATACCTCAAGCGGGCAGCCTCGGATACCAGTTGATCATAAGCAGGTAAAATATAGTCAGCGAATTGAATTTCCAAGACTGGTCGAAGACCTTCAGCAGCCATGCCTATTCCCGTAGCTATAATGCCTCCTTCTGATATGGGAGTATCAAAGCAGCGATGACGACCATGCTTTTTCTGTAATTTATCTGTTACCCTGAATACACCGCCAAAGTATCCGACATCTTCTCCAAAGACTAGCACCTCAGAGTTTTTTCCCAGCATGACGTCGAGAGCACTATTTAACGCCTGAACCATATTCATAATCATTACTCACAAACCTAATTCTTTAAGTTGCTCTTTAACGCGCCAGTCTTGCTCTTTGAAAACGCCCTCAAACATTTCCCTAACATCTGGTTTTGATTCGCCAAGCACCCCAATCCGTTCCGCCTCTTTTAAGGACTCCGTGACCTGTTTATCAAGCACTTTTTGAATCTCATCGTCCCTTTCTTCAGACCACTCCGAATTTGCTAAAAGATGTTGCTTTAGGCGCTCGATAGGATCACCTAATGGCCACAGCGAAGCTTCGTCTTTTGGTCGATACCTCTCTGGGTCGTCGCTGGTTGAGTGAGCGCCTGAACGATAGGTAAAAAATTCGATTAACGTGGCTCCGTGACCATGCCTTGCTCTATCCGCAGCCCACTCAAGCACGGAATAGACGGCCAAAGCGTCATTTCCATCAACTCTGAGTCCGGGGATGCCGTAAGACAGCGCTTTGGATGCAAACGTGGTGTCTTGGTTTGTTGCCAACCCCGTGAATGTTGAGATGGCCCACTGGTTATTTGTAATTCCCAAAATGACTGGGGCTTTGTAAACGCTTGCGAAGGTCAAAGCCTCATGAAAACTGCCTTCTGCAGTTGTGCCATCGCCAATAAACCCAATAGCAATGTCATCTGAGTTTCTATATGCCTTTGCCATGGCCCATCCAACGGCATGTCCGAACCTTGTGCCGACATTGCCAGATAATGAATAGAAGCCGAAGTCTCGAGCTGAGTACAAGACTGGTAGTTGTTTGCCTTTTAATGGATCATCATTGTTATTGAATATTTGGTTAATTAGTTTCACCAGAGGATAGCCTCTGGCAAGCAGCCATCCCACTTGCCGATAGGTGGGAAAGCACATGTCACTCGCTCTTAAGGCAATAGAGGGCACCACGCCTAGCGCTTCTTATCCTCGGCTCGCGAGAAAAAAACTGGTTTTGCCTTGTCGTTGTGCCCTGAACATTTTGGTGTCAAAAATACGCGTCAGGCACATATATTCGTAAATCTTCAGTACGATCGAGTTAGGGACATCCGGTTGCCATTCTCCCTCAGGAATTCCATCTTCGTTAAGTGTTCTAATCAGCTCGAAGGGTAAATCTCTCAAATTCTCGGGAGATGCACTTGTCTGGGGTCTTGCCACCAAGCCTGCGGGAGGGATAGGAAGTTGAGAAAAGTTGGGAGTGTCGCCAGGCCTTGCCTTTGGCTCTGGTACGAAGAACCGCTTGTCTCTTCCGTTATCTGAATTTAAAACTGGCATGTTAGCTATGGAAATATAAAAAGTAATATTGTAGCTTTGATTGCAAAAAATAGTTTTCTATATTTCTTAAATTAGCCCTAATTGTAGAATATATTTTCTGTTAATATGGCATAGTAGAAAAATAAATTTTTATGATATAAATGAATAAGCTCGAACAAAAAATTTTAAAATATTTTCAGGCATTTCCGGATCTGGCGCTTTCAGAGATAGCAGAGAAGGTGGGTATGTCTAATTCCGCTTTGTGGAAACGTTTAAGGAAATTAGAGTGCGAGGGTTTTATCGAGGGTAAAGCAAATATTCTTAATCAGGATGCTTTGGGATTAAAAGTAACAGTAATTGCAGAGGTTAAGTTAACAAAAAACACGACTCAGGCTCTTGATGAATTTGAAGCCGCGGTTAAGCAGCACAAGAAAATACTGTCATGCTATGCTATGAGCGGCGATAGTGATTACCTATTAAAAATTGTTGATAAAGACATTAAGGATTACGAGGAATTCCT
>NZJL01000068.1 GCA_002692165.1 Porticoccaceae bacterium | reverse complement strand
GGTCGCCGACACTTGGAACCTTCACAGTCTCTTCCGGCCGAGCTAGTTTAGCCAGTGCACAGGCATATTTAATTTTTAATTCCTCTGCATGCGCCGTCGGTGTTCGCAATAAAGTAGCTATATCATTGGTGACTTGATCGCCCGCAATTGGAATTACTCCAGTGTGATGAATTGCACCTTCTTTAAAGACAGCTATGTCTGATGTGCCGCCCCCAATATCTACCAGCGCAACACCTAAATGTTTTTCATCTTCAGTGAGAACAGCATAGCTTGACGCTAACTGTTCTAGAATCATCTCGTCCACTTCTAGACCACAGCGACGAATACATTTTTTTATATTTTGTCCTGCATTCACTGCTCCTGTGACCAGATGAACTTTCGATTCTAATCGCACACCGGACATGCCTTTTGGTTTTTGTATACCCTCTTGATCGTCAATGATAAATTCTTTAGGCAGAACATGAAGAATCTCTTGATCAGCGGGAATCGCCACCGCCTTTGCAGCATCAATTACTCGTTCTATATCAAATTGTTGCACTTCCCGCTCACGAATTGCGACGATACCATGCGAGTTCATACTGCGAACATGGCTTCCAGCAATTCCCACAAAAACAGAACTAATTGAACAACCTGCCATCAATTCAGCTTCCTCAATAGCGCGCTGGATGGAGTTCACTGTCGCGTCAATGTTAACGACTACACCTTTCTTGAGTCCTGATGACGGATGCATTCCTGTCCCAATAATTTCGACCCCGCCAGCTGGATTAATAACTCCCACAATTGCTACTACTTTAGATGTTCCAATATCTAATCCAACCAAAATATTTTCATTATCTGAGCTTTCCATAATGTTTTTCCCCTTAAGCAGGCCGTTGCACGAAACTAACCGTTGGAATATATGAAATGGTTCTGGTCTCCGGGGCATCCAGAGACTGATTTTTCCAGCTTACCGCGAGACCATTGGGGTATCGCAAATCAACGCGTTTAATCGCGTGAAGTCTCGTATCCAGTCCAAAATTCCATGCCAAGACAAATCGACGCATCCTGAGTAATAATTGATCCCGCCCGACAATCAACTCGAAACCTTCCGAGGTAAAGATGGACCATAATCCATTTGAATCACACACTAATCTTTCGATGATTAAACCAGTGGACGCTATTTGTTGTGTTAAAACTTGATACTGTTGCATCATTTGTTCTGAGGAAACAAAAGGTGACTGCAATTCAGGCAAGCTTTTTAGAGTCCGAGAATGTTCCATCTCTAATTTCTTGCCTTGATAATTTAAAAACGCATGCTTACCCCAACGCGCGATTGGAACCTCTTCTGACACTTCAGCCGTGAGTGTGGAAGGCCACTGTCTAGTCAGAGTTACCTGCCTAATCCAAGGATGAGTCTCGATAATGAGCTTCAGTTCTCTCAAATCCAACGATAAAAACCCCCCCTGAAGCTCATTTGTCAAAATACTGATTAAAACCTGCTGATCGAGATGACTAAACTTTCCTTTAACAACTATATTGGTCAAAGGCCTATCTAGATTTCTAAAACCTGCTGCAGTCACCGCAATAGACGTGATTAACAGCGCGAGAGCGATCAGCAACTTGAGGGATCTAATTAATTCCTCAAATTCTAGAAAGGCCTTGACCTTTTTTCCTCTCGCCTTTTTTTGTTTAAGTTTTGCCATTTAAAAAGATGCCCCAATGATTCTCATTACCAACATATCAAATGATATACCTGCCGCTTTTGCTGACTTGGGAAACAAACTATGTGCTGTCATACCCGGGACTGTATTGACCTCAAGCAAATGGAAGGCACCATGTGCATCTGCCATAACATCGACTCGACCCCAACCTTCACAACCGAGGCTTTTGAAGGCTTCCATGCAGAGGTCTAGCAATTCGCGTTCTCGGCCTATGGACAAACCACTCGGACAATGATAACTGGTCTGACTAGAATGATATTTTGCGGTAAAATCATAGAATTCAGAGTCGGTCTCGATCCGCACGGCAGGCAACGCCTCGCCATCTAGAATAGCCACGGTATATTCCTCTCCTGTGAGTCTACGCTCAGCTATCACCTCATTATCGAATTCTTTTGCATGCCGCCAAGCAAGTTCCAGATCCTGAGAGTTTTCCACAATGCTCATCCCGAGACTGGAGCCTTCTCGACAAGGCTTGACTACGATCTCTCCGCCGATAATTTCACGTACGTCTTGCCATTCTGATTTATCGTCCAGCCTCATAAACTCTGCAGTGGGCAATCCCAAACCGCGCCACATCAATTTACAGCGAAATTTGTCCATCGCGAGCGCAGAGGCCAACACGCCGCTTCCGGTGTAAGGTATCTGCAAATATTCNAATAACCCTTGAATGGTTCCATCCTCGCCGCCGGGCCCATGCAGCGCAATGAATGCTGTTTTCGGCTTGAAGAGCTCTAGTTTATTTAGAGGATTATCTGCCACATCAATTAGAGTATTTTCAATCGATAGCCGGTTCATTGCCTCTCCCACGGCGCATCCACTTGCAAGAGAAATTTCGCGTTCTGAAGATGCTCCGCCATACAGAATACCTACGCGACCAGCCGCTCCAACGAGATCAATCATCGCAACATTCCCCCTGCTTCCTGAAGCATTGCTACAAGCTTGCTAACGCTCCCAGCACCCTGAGTGAGGACGATATCCTCATTTCTGACAATGTTGTTTAGAAGCGCAGGTACAGCCCCTAAATGTTCCACATAAACAGGTTTGATTATTCCTCGAGTTTCGATACTTGCAACCAATCGCGAACTGCTTATGCAGGGAATACTTTCCTCTCCGGCAGCGTAAATATCCAGAATAAGTAGCTCATCCACTCGACACAGCACGTCGACAAATTCCTTATAGAAGTCCTTAGTCCGACTATAACGGTGGGGTTGAAATACCATAATCAATCTTCGTTCTGGCCAACCATCTCGGACAGCATCTATTGTTGCACTCACCTCGGTTGGATGGTGTCCGTAATCATCCACTAGCAATGCGTTGCCATCACTCGCAGCATAATTACCCAGAATTTCAAACCGACGACCTACCCCCCGAAACTTTCGAAGTCCTTCTGTAATAGATGAGTCAGAAATTCCTTCATCACTAGCTACAGCTATCGCAGCGGCGGCATTCAGAGCGTTGTGGCGGCCTGGCATGCCCAAATTAATTGACAATGAAGATAGCCCTTCTGGACGATCAATTACGAATGAACATTGCGACTGGACGGTAGACAGGGCCTTTAATCGATACTGAGCATCAATATTAAACCCATATGTTAGCTTCGGTCTCGACACCGTCGTCAACATGCTTCGAATAGCAATGTCATCGGTGCATAAAATGGCGAGGCCGTAGAATGGAAGGTTGTGTAAAAATTCTATGAAAGTGTTTTTTAAGCGCTCAAAATCATAGTCATAGTTTTGCATGTGGTCGGCCTCAATGTTTGTTACGACCGCAACCATTGGTTGCAAATGCAAAAAAGACGCATCACTCTCATCTGCTTCTGCCACTAAATACTTGCTTGCGCCAAGCCTAGCATTTGTTCCTGCGCTGTTTACCCGTCCCCCAACCACAAACGTGGGATCTCGCCCATCCTCAGCGAATATAGCGGAAATGAGACTCGTTGTAGTTGTTTTTCCATGGGTTCCAGCGACCGCTATTCCATGCCGGTATCGCATCAATTCCGCCAGCATCTCAGCGCGTCTTACTACAGGCACTCCTGTCGCATGGGCACATTTAATTTCTATGTTTTGAAAATCTATGGCAGATGAGTTGACCACCACATCAGCTCCGTCAATGTTATTGGCTTTGTGCTCATGAAAGATAATTGCTCCAATATTTTTAAGTCGCTCAATGTTGGCGTTATACCCAATATCGGAGCCTGAAATTAAATAGCCTTGGTTAAGAAGAACTTCTGCTATACCACACATGCCGCTTCCTCCAATTCCAACAAAATGTATGCGTTTTATCCTTCTCATATCAGGGGGTGGAAGAAAGTCATGATTTGACATAAAAGTGTTCCAAGCACGTTTGAGCCACCTGTTCCGCGGCATTATTCTTTGCAAGTTTGCGCGCTGCCATCGCCATATCCAGCCTATTGCAGGGGTGAACGGCCAACTTAATGATCAATTCCCCCAGCAATTCAATTGTTAACTCCGCCTCCTGATAAATAACTGCGGCACCATTTGCCTCTAAGAGGCGCGCATTAGCGGTTTGATGGTCGTCGATCGCATACGGAAAGGGGATGAGAATTGAACCCAATCCAGCACTTGTAAGTTCGGCTACAGTGAGCGCTCCAGATCGACAAATAACAAAGTCTGCCCAACCATAAGCATTCTCCATAGCGTCTATAAATTCTGTAACGTTCGCTTCTACATCAAGCGCTGAATAAAGAGCTTTCGTCATATTCAGGTGTGATCGACCAGACTGATGCCAAACACTCGGTCTTTGGTCGGCCTCAATCGTGGAGAGCGCGGATGGAACTAATTCATTTATTGCTTTTGAGCCCCGACTCCCACCAAGCACTAGGAGCCTAGTAGTAGCCTTATTTGGGCTCAAGCGGTTTTCAGGCGCCGCCAATCTCGTTATAGCATGACGAACAGGGTTTCCCACCCAACTGGCTCCGCGCAATGTACCCGGAAAACCCTCCAAAACAGACGTTGCAAATTTACTAACGATTCGATTTGTTGTTCCAGCAATGGCATTTTGTTCATGCACCACAATAGGGATATGTTTTATTCTCGCAGCTATTGCTCCCGGGCCCGAGACAAAACCACCCATGCCCAAAACCACATCCGGTCCGAATTCCCGTAATGCATTGAAAGCTTGATTCACCGAGAGGCATAACAAAGGAGGTGCTTTTAACAAAGCCGTTACACCTTTTCCCCTGATGCCTTCTACTTCCATGAAATTTATAGGGATATCATGACTTGGAACGAGATCGGCTTCTATCCCGTTGCGGGTTCCCAACCAAGACAAATCAACTGCAGATTGACGCAATTTGTCAGCAACCGCCAGCGCTGGGAATACATGACCCCCTGTTCCACCAGCCATTATTAGGACACGTGGACGGGCGCTATCGGACATTTTTTCGCTCCCGATTGGTACCGATAACATGCTTAAGTTCATGGCTCATACGCATCAAGATCCCAATGGCTGTGAGGCAACAGACAAGACTGGTACCACCATAACTTACGAAAGGCAGTGTAAGACCTTTGGTGGGCAACAAGCCCGAGTTAACTCCAATATTTATAAAAGTCTGCCCACTAATTAAAAGCCCCAAGCCCATAGTTACATGTGTTACATACCAATTCTTTCTCTTCAAGGCACGATGACTCAAAATAAAGATTCGTCCGACCAAAACACTAAAAATTGATAGCAAAATAATGATTCCAAGAAAGCCAAATTCTTCAGCATATATTGCGAAAATGAAATCTGTGTAGCCATCGGGAAGGAATTGCATTTTTTGCACTGAATGGCCTAGGCCTACTCCAAACCAATCTCCCCGGCCAAGTGCGATAAGAGATTGAATCAGTTGATAACCATTATCATTCGGGTCTGCCCATGGATTTGTAAATGCTATTATTCGATTCCACCGGTACTCTGACAACCAGACTAGCGCGAATAACCCAAACAGGGCTGCAACAAGAATTAAAAAGAAAAATCTTAAACTAATCCCGCCTAAAAANAGCAANGCCANGGAAATTCCAGATATCACNACGACGGAACCATAGTCCGGTTCCANGATGAGCAAAANATTGATAACCNTTATAATCGTGAGTAAGAAGAGCGACTGCCTCCATTCTGGTGGCTGAGGTTCGCTATCCCTCGCTAGCGAGGCACCGAGAAAACAAATCATCGCTAACTTAGCTAACTCTGACACTTGGATAGTGAGGCCGCCTAACACCAACCACCTTCTGCTGCCATTAAATTCCCGGCCAATATCCGGCACCAAAACCAGCACTAAAAGCAAAATAGTGCTCCACATAAAAAACCTGTTGTGTCTATGCCACCAACTGGAGGGAACACAGAAAGAAGCGGACATGGCAGTCAAACCAAGCATAAGATAGAGCGCGTGGCGCTTAACAAAGAAAAGTTCGCTACCGAAACGTTGTTCCGCATAACTGAACGATGCGGAAGCCACCATTACAAAACCCAGTGATATGAGCATCAACGTGGGCAACAGGATATATAAATCAATGTACCAACGCTCAAAGATTGATTCGGTCTCAATACTTTTAATCGCCCCAATCATGAAGTTTCCTCAGAACGATTTTGNTTNNGGANATCGCGCACGGCTCNTTGAAATTGAGCCCCACGATCTACAAAATNTGAAAACATATCGAAACTGGCGCATGCCGGCGAGAGAAGCACCACATCACCTGGTTTAGCCTCGGCATGTGCCAAGGCAACGCACTCCTCAATTGTATCCAAACATCGCACAGGCACGAGATCATCGAGTATCCGAGATAATTCAAAAGCAGCTTCTCCTAGAAGAATGCAATGCTTTACTGAATTACGCACCGGGTTGCGAAGTTCATTGAAGTCATCATGTTTTGACTGTCCACCAGCAATTAGAATAATATTTCTCTTGAATCGCTCCGAAAAGCCAGAAATAGCAGCACAGACCGCTCCAACATTGGTTGCTTTTGAATCGTCGATGTAAAGAACTCTGTCAATGCACTCAACTCGTTCACAACGATGCGGTAAACCTCGAAATTCTTTAAGCGTTCCTATCATCGACTCTTCGGGCAAACCCACACAGGCGCCTAATGCGAGTCCCGCCAGGGCATTCTGAATGTTGTGGCGCCCCTTAAGCGCCAAATCCCGCGCTTGCATTAAGCGTCGGCCAGATCTCGATAACCAAAGTTCACCAAATGCATTGCATAACCCAAAATCGTCAGCTTCGGGCTCATCAACACCAAAACTGGTTATCGCAATATTTCGTGGCAATGAAGGGAACGTTTTTTCATCTTGACGGTTAACAACCGCTTTACCAGCACCCATGAAAATGCGTTGCTTAGCAATACAATAATGTTGGAAATTTTCATAACGATCCAAATGGTCAGGTGTCAGATTGAGTATTGCACATACTGCTCCCTTGCAATCCTCTGCCAATTCCAATTGAAAACTCGATAATTCAATGACATACAGTTCAATTGTTTTATCCAAGAGATCAAGCATTGGGGTTCCAATATTGCCTCCGATTCGAACTTGCCGTCCGCTCCTTTTAGCCATCTCTCCAACTAAGGTCGTAACCGTACTTTTACCATTTGTCCCAGTAATGGCAACGATGGGCGCTTGAGCATGCTCAAAAAAGATGGTGACATCTCCTATTAATTTAATGCCTTTAGCCTTGGCCATTTCTANAACTGGNGTGTTTAGAGGTATCCCCGGACTAACTGCAATTATTTCTATNGAATCGAAAAAGAACTCGTCAAAATTTGCCAAGAAATAAGGCACCTTCGGATATGCTTTCTTTGCCTCTTGCAACAACGGAGGGACACTGCGTGTATCAGCAAAAACAAACGGCGTGTTCTGTCTCTCTAAAAATTTTGCTACAGAGAATCCCGTGGCTCCGATACCTAGGATCGCAAAAGAAATACCGTGACACTCCGTCCTTTCCATTATTCAACTCACTCAATAAATCAACGTAATTTCAAAGTGGCAAGACCGATCAGCACTAGGACCACCGTTATAATCCAAAAACGAACGATGACTCTTGGCTCCGGCCAACCCTTCAATTCAAAATGATGATGGAGTGGTGCCATTCGGAAAATCCGCTTGCCAGTTAGCTTGAAAGATGCCACCTGAATAATTACCGACACCGTCTCTATGACAAAAACACCTCCCATGATAAACAAAACAATTTCTTGTCTTACAATTACGGCTATAGCGCCCAGAGCTGCGCCCAAAGCAAGAGCACCCACGTCTCCCATGAATACCATTGCGGGGTAAGTATTGAACCAAAGGAACCCCAAGCCGGCCCCGCAAATTGAGGCGGTAAAGACTACCAACTCGCCAGCACCGCTGATGAAAGGAATATTAAGATAATTTGCAAACTGATAGTTTCCGCTCAAATAAGCAAATATTCCCAGAGCACCCCCTACCAGAACCGTGGGCATGATTGCCAAGCCGTCTAAACCATCGGTAAGATTTACAGCGTTACTAGAACCCACTATGACAAAATAGGTAAAAATTATGAAAAGAGGACCAAGGTCTATCGCAATAGATTTAAAAAAGGGAACGATCAGGTGGGTCTCGGCTTCCGTTTGTGCAGAAAAGTAAATAGTTAACGCTGCGATCAAACCAAAAACAGATTGCCAGAAATATTTCCATCGCGCCGATAACCCACGAGGATTTTTTTCCACCACCTTTCGGTAATCATCAACCCATCCCACCGCTCCAAAAGAAAAAGTGACTGCCAGAACGATCCAAATATAGCGATTATCTAGATCCGCCCACAATAAAGTGCTTGAAAATATTGCCAATAATATTAGGGCACCTCCCATTGTTGGGGTCCCAGCTTTTGAAAGGTGCGAGCGAGGCCCATCACTTCTGATAGCTTGCCCGACTTGCAAGAAATTGAGGTATCTTATAACGGTTGGACCGAGCATCCAACTGATCATCAAAGCCGT
>NZJL01000067.1 GCA_002692165.1 Porticoccaceae bacterium | reverse complement strand
GCTTCAAAGGCTGGCCGACGCCATCGAAACAAGTGCCGAGAACCGAAAAACAATCGCACGTGCTCTGATCTATCCGATGGCACTATTGGCCACATCATTGATTGTAGTTGTGATTATGATGATCTGGGTCGTTCCCAAGATTACAATAATTTTTGCCAACTCTGATCGAGAATTACCGTTGGTCACTCAACTGGTAATGGGTTTGAGCAATTTCACTACAGAGTATGGCATATATGTCTTAGTGATATTTTTTTCCGTATTATTGTTTTTTAAAAAACTTTTGCAGAACGTGGATAAAAGACGGCGTTGGCATCAAATTGTAGTGGGGTTACCGTTTCTGGGGCGGTGGATATATATCGCTAATATAGCCGACTGGGCTAGGAGTTTGGGGGTTTTGCTCTCCAACGGTGTCCCAGCCCTAGCAGCCTTGAAAATTTCATCGGGGGTTTTGCAAAATACTTACCTTCAAGGTCAACTTGAAGCGGTTACGGAAGCCATGCGTCAGGGAAGCAGCTTGCAAAAGGCACTAGATAAAAATCTCTCAAACAGCGGGTTTTTGGTGCAGATGGTAGCAAGCGGTGAGGCCTCGAGTGAGCTCGATAAGATGCTATTAAGAGTTTCGGATTACTATGCCTTGCGGTTAAGAAATGCAGTGGATGTTTTCATGAAGCTCATCAATCCGATTCTTATTATTTTGATGGGCTTGGTAATTTTGTCGGTGGTTGCAGCGGTCATGCTGCCCATTATGGACATGAATAATATGATTTAGATCAGGTATTATTTTGGAGCGGGGTCGATACAATGAATACTTATGCTGAGAAGAGAGCACGTCAATGCGGCTTTACCTTAATTGAAATGATGGTTGTTGTGGTCGTTATTGGGCTCCTCGCCGCTATGATTGGTCCGAGATTATTCAACCAGGTCGAAAAGGCCCAAAAGATCAGAATCAAACAGGATATTAGAGCTATTGAGAGTGCTCTGAAGTTTTACAGGTTAGACAACTATCGCTATCCGACACAATCAGAGGGTCTGGAGGCTTTGATAAATGCTCCCAGCAGTGCGGAGCGATGGAACGGGCCTTACCTCGAAGACATTCCCCTAGACCCCTACAAAAACCCTTATGTTTTTGCAAATCCGGGAACCCATGGAAAGGAGGTCGAGGTATACACCCTTGGTGATAACCGGGTAACCGGTGGTGAAGGAATTGACAGAGACTGGGGAAGTTGGAATATACAAGAGATTCAATAGCAAGATCGCAAAGCATGTTAATGCGAGACACCGAGCACGGCTGCAAGGGTTTCACGCTCCTCGAAGTTATTACCGTTACAGTGATCGTCGCGATTTTAATGAGTATGGGTTTGTTAGCCTTCAATCAAGCAAGCGACAGGCGACAATCGAGTCATGCTGATCAGTTATTGATTTGGTTGCAGCAGTTATCGGAGCAGTCAGCCCTCTCGGGTGTTGCCTATGGNGTCATTAACAACAAATCGGACTTGGATCGTAAATTAGAGCCGCTAGTTTACTTTCGGAACCGCTGGTTGTTAGAGAATTCAATACCTCCGTTTATTATTGATGCTGATGCTGAAGTCAGATGGAATGTTTCAGAGCGGGGGGGGTCAAATGTGCCATTTTATTCTTCAGTGGGCGGGATCCCTAGCGCGGGCGCGCGGTTCAATTTGCTAGAGTCCGATCCCCTTCCAATATTTGCTTTTATGTCTTATGGCTATATGGAACCGGATGGAGCTCTGCAGATGATATTCGAAAAATCCTCGGTAGTTTACAAGTTCTTCTGGGACAGCAAAAACACAACCGTGAAGATGATCAAAGTTAATCAGTTATGAGCGTTGTTTGTCAGAAAGAAAGACATATTAAAGCTGAAATCAGTGGATTCACGCTTCTGGAAGTGGTTGTAGCACTGTTAATTCTCAGTATGGTTTTAACGAGTTCAATACAGTTGGTGCACCGATATGCTGATCAGCGCATAAAGATGCAGGATCGGATCTCGGCCAACCAAGTCGCCTGGAATCAACTTATGGAGAGACATCAAATTGTAGAAAACTGGGTTCCTTCCAATGACGTTGCATTGTTGCGCGCAGAGGGAGTGGATGAGGAGTCTGATCGCACTTGGAAGTGGGAACTAAAAATAGAGCCAGCTGTTGGTCAGAATCTTTTTCGCCATCAGGTTCAAGTGTATTTGCCAAATAGCGCTGATTCTGAGGCCAAGCTCGCGGTTTTCTTGGTGAACCGGGCATATTGAAATGCGGGCAGGAAGCACACAAAAAGGCTTTACACTGATTGAAGTGGCTGTGTCACTGGGCCTCCTAGCAGTAATGTCAGTTATGGCTTATCAGGCATTGACGATGGTTCTGGATACTAATGAACGCAGTCGTGATTTGTCTATAGAGCAGCAGAGACTGATGCGGGCCTGGAAAATTATTGGTCGCGACCTTTTGCATATACGGGGACGCCCGTTTTTTGATGGACTCGGAAAAACAGAGGGGCCCTATGAAACAGACCCGAGTGAATTTGGACTGCGGTTTAGCCGAGGCGGTGGCCCTATGCTGGAAACCAATCCAAGTGGAGTGTCACGCATCTATTACACTATCAATGCAAAGCAACAGCTGCTGCGCACGTCATGGGCAATAACTGCCTCGCCGCGAGTCATCGAAGGTACGAGAACGATATTGATCGATGAAGTAGAGGAGGTAATCGCTGAGCATCTTTCATCAGAAGGCAGGTTCACCAGAGATTGGCCACCTGTCAACTCAAATCAGAAAACTCTTTTGCCGCGTATGATCAAGATAACAATCCTCCTAACAAATGGGATGACTTCGTCACGTCTTTTTCCCGGAGTCGTTAGTGATTAGAGGAAGAGTGGCTAATCGAAGTAAAGGTGTTGCTCTCATGGCCGCACTGATTCTCGTTTTGGCATTGGTGATGGTCTTAGGCAATATTTTCTATCGTCACCAGATCGATGTCTCGCAGTCCAGCGCTGCCTTGCATAGCGATCAGGCAATGCTTATGGTGCTCAGCGCCGAGAGTTGGGCTAGGCAGCGACTTTCGAACAATCCGAGCATGGACAATATAGACGTGGATCATCTGGGAGAAGTTTGGGCTCAAGCACTGCCAGCTCTTCCAATGGAAGGTGGCGCTATTACTGGATGCATCCGCGATTTGCAAGCTAGGGTAAACTTAAACAACTTTGCTCTCTTTACCCCTGAATCGTTGGAGCTTGAATTAAAAACTGATGACGATCAACCGCTTGGAATGGTGCTCCTTTGGCGGCGTCTGCTGGAGCTTTCGAATATTCCCTATACCCACGCTCGGTCTGGAGCGCTGGTGGATTGGTTAGACAAAGATTCTGAGCGAGTCAATGAGTGGGGAGCAGAACAGGGAGACTATGACGGCCTCCGAATTCCGCGAGTGGTTGCTAATACCCCGATGACTGATGCCAGCGAATTGGCAGCCATCATAGGATATCAGCATAGTGAAGTTCTTGCTCTGATGCCATTAGTTACAGCGTTGCCTTTATCTGGACGATCGTCTTTGGGTACAACCATTAACATAAATACTGCCCCGATTTCACTGTTGTTTGCAATGGCTGGGGCGTCAAGCGAAGCATTTGTCGAGGCTGTGCTTTCGGCTCGAAATGAACGTAGGCACTTTGATTCGCTTGCTGAATTTCATGATGAGCTTGAGCGGAATTTGCCATTGACCAGAAGAGAGATAGAAACTCGGTGGCCAGCTAGAATTATCGACGTTCGGTCAAATTTTTTTCAGCTTTACATTGACGTATCGCTCGGAGATACTAAACTCGAGGTCAAAAGCGTAATAGACCGCCGCAAAGATCCTTCGAACCCTACAATACTGGCGCGTGACATTTCCGTGGTGCCAAAGTTTATAGTTCCTTTAGATGAGCCCGTGAGTGATATTGATATGTATGAAGAAGCGAATTTGACGATTGGCAGTCAAGATGCTGAAACATATCATATGCATACTGCGTGTAGGGCGATTGGGGTTTAGCTAGGTGAGTGCCGCAGTGGACCATATATACAATCTTGATACGCACGTTCGTGGCGACGACGTTGAATTGGTTCCGGCAAACTTGTGGATACCCTCCGAACGGATTGCAATTCATCGCATCGCCAAGCCAACAGCACCCAGAAGAAAGTGGAGCGGCTTAATACCATGGATCCTCGAGGAGAAGATTCTGCAACCCTTGGAAAAGACGCACTTTGTCATCGGGGATAATGCAACCGATGAATTGGTTGATGTGTTTGTGGTAAGCAAAGACGACCTGAATGCGTGGGTCAATGTGGCACAAAATGCGGGCTTTGCGCCCATTCAAATGACCCCTGACTACTTCGCCGTTCCTTGGGAGGAAGGGCGAATAAATGCGCTATGGCGTAAGGGGTATTTTCTGGTGAGACATTCTTTGTCAGAGGGATTTTCAGCCAAGGCCGATCTTACATGGGCAATGATAGACTGTCTGATAAGGGACGCGAAAACTCCCCCTCGCTTGTCAATTAGCCTTCCTGATTCGCAAATGATCCCCCAACACCTGCGAGATTTAGCCGAAGTGAATGACAACTCTCAGAACTGGCAGATGATAGAAATGAGTGATGGCATTAATTTATTATCCGGGGATTATCGACCAATTATCAAGGGGTCCAGCGTTAATCTTTGGCAGCTAAACTTAGCGGGTTTCGGCTTGACCATGCTATTACTGTTGACCTATTTGAACATTCTGTCTGCAAACCTCCAGACTGACCTGAGCAAGATTGAACTTCATTTGATGGATAGTTTTGAACGTGTTTTTTCGGTTCAGAACGTATCACTCGAGCAATTACAAACAGTTGGTCAACAGGAAATTACTCGGTTAAAAGTGCAGGACCAAATTTTTAATACCGAACCGACCAAGGCGCTGATGTCAATGGAAAAATTGATGGACAATTGCGAGTGCAATTTAGTGTCATTGAAAGCAGATGAAGATAAAGTTACGTTACGTCTGGAGGGCGGAGAGAAATTGCTAGCCAAAAAGTTGAGCCTAGAGGGCTATAGCCTCGACGTGGCGAGGGGCAATAAGAGAAAGAATGAATTAACAATGGTCTTCACTCCGGAGAACCCCTTGTGAGTTTTCGCTCTGTCGCCGCGCGGCTATTTAAGCGTCTTGAATTAAGAGACAAGCGGGCATTAATAATTGGATGCGGCGTACTCGCGGCCACTGCTCTTTTAATGTTATTGGAATCGCTATGGCAGTCGCATGTAAACATGAATCGGGAAATTTCAGATAGGAAAACGGATCTAGAGTGGATTGGCCAGCAGGTGCCGATCGTCACAAGCCTGCAAACCAGTTGCAATCGCAAAGCGCAAGACAGGATGGCGCAGAGAGCGTTGCTGACGATGTTAATTCGACGCAACCAGCTTCAATTAGATCGGGTTGACTTTGGGGAGCGAAGTATTGAGTTGACTGTTTCATCTGGTAATTCAAATGATATCTTGCGTCTAGTCGAGCAACTTGCCTGTGAAGGGCTTATACTTACCGAGCTTGATATTGAAAAAGTTTCGAAGCCTGCGGAGAGTCATGATTACCAAGCCGACTTGGCTCTCATTAGCGAGACTTGAGAGAGATCTGGGAACATTAAGACGCAGTTCCCTTCGAGCTAACTGATCGATGATTTAAGGGGATAGGATTGACAGTGGAGGTGGAACACTTTTTTGACTTTCTCAAAGCCGGATCCTGGAAACGCATTATTGTTTCGGCCAGTGTCTTGCAAAGGGTTATAAGCTTATTTTTTCTGCTGGCGATTGTGAGTTTGATATTTCTGGTCACTTCCCTTGAAAGGCAGCCGGTGGATTTCGCAGCTGTTCCACGGACTCCTCCTTCCTCAGAAAATAACTGGATTTGGTTCGCTAGCGAATATACCCCCCAGCTGGCATTTCGTGAAAACAAGTCGCTTCCTAAGGCAAATATCAAAGCAGATCTCTTGGGGGTCCTCATTACTTCGGAAGTTGCAACTGCGACAATAAAGCATGCCGGTGCGCCTGAAAAAGTATACCGGGAGGGTGATCGATTGGGATCAGATATGGTTATTTACGGCATTGAACCCGATAGGGTAATTGTCGAGCGCAACGGTTTGCAGGAGCAGGTGACTCTTAAAAGACCAGAGTCAATTTTTGAATCGACCTTGAGTTCGAAACAAACAAAGTCAGGACTTAAGGAGGGTTTTGTCATCGCCAATATGTTTGGAGCCGTGCCCGTTACTTTGAACGGTCAAGGAGGCAATTTTAATTCAGGCTTTAGGCTCAATAGCTTATCGGCTGAATTGCGCTCCCTGGCCGATGTCGAGGACGGAGATGTCATCGTTGAAGTTAGTGGTTCGGCTGTTCGCGATCTTATGAAGAATCCGGAGAGCTGGAGAAATTTTGCTGCAGAAAGTAATGTACCAGTTAAAGTAATCCGTGACGGAAGAGAAGTCACGGTTTATGTTAATGCGTCAAGCTTGACGCAAAAGATGTTGCCGATGTTGGGAAAAATCGACTTTTGAACTGACACAAAGGATATTGAAAATTGCAAAAAAAAGAATACAGCCAGTACAAGATGATGGGCCTTCTTTTAGTTCTGCTGTTTCCTTTGGGAAGCATTGCGATTGGAGAGGTTCGAATCAATTTTCGAGATGCCGATATTCGAAGTGTTATCGAAAGTGTTGCCGAAATTACAGGTAAGTCTTTTGTACTTGATCCAAGAGTGAAGGGGAAGGTGACCATTATTGCCCCAAGACCTATCGATGCTGACTTAATTTATGAGTCGGTACTGTCGGCTCTTCAAGTCCAAGGTTTTCAAGCCGTGCAAGATGGTGCGGTGATAAGAATTATTCCCTTTAGTCAAGCCTTCAACTTCGCAGGTGGTGCTGGAGGCAATGAGATGCGAACGGAAGTGATTCAAATACAATATGTTCAAGCCGCCTCCCTAGTATCTGTGTTAAAACCCATGCTGAGTAATGGCGCTCGATTAATGGCTTATGCTCCCAGCAATTATCTCGTTGTATCCGATATCGAAACAAATATCGAGCAACTAAAAGACTTCGTAAGAACTATGGATGATCCGGAGAGCTCAGCCATAGAGGTCATAAACCTAACCCATATCTCTGCAGCTGAGGCGATTCATATTGCGAGTCAACTGAAGCAACTGCAGAAACAGGAATTGTCGCTTGTTGAGGACAGTCTAAACAATAGAGTGATTGTTAGCGGCCCCGGGATGGCGCGCTCGGCATTCAGAAAGATGCTTCTTAGTCTTGATGTCCCCTCTCTAAAAACAGGGACTGTCGAGGTAATTTACCTTGATTATTCGAGAGCTTCCGAGATTCAGACGGTATTGTCAGGAATGCTTGGTTCGGAAACGTTTATGAGGTTAGCAGGTCAGCCAACGGGTGAAGGGCAAAAAAATGTGACGTATAAGATCGAGGTTGATGAACTTAATAATGCTATTGTTCTCGCTGCTCCCAGGGAGGTGATAGTTGAGTTGAAAAATGTGGTCAGGCAGCTAGATTTGCCTCGGCCACAAGTTTTGATAGAGGCAGTTATTGCGGAACTATCCGAGAACCAAGCAAAAAACCTAAGTGCGCAGTTGGTTTACTCGAGCAGAAATCGCGGTGCTTATCTCACCAACTTTGATGGAGTGTTAACAGGCCTCCTCGGCTTAGGGATAAATGAGGAAAGTAATACCTCCCAGTCCGCTCTTGCCGCCGCCCTGCCTAATGCCGCTTTGGGGGCTGTGGGTGACTTTAATGAAGTATCCGGGAAAGGCATGGGCCTGCTGGTTCAGGCTCTTCAGACCGATGGTGCCACTAAGATTCTTTCTACGCCATCTGTTGTCACGCTTGACAATGAAGAGGCTAGCCTGAGTGTCGGAGAGGAGGTTCCGTTCCAGACCGGGAGTTATACAAATAACAGCACGGGTAGCCTAAACTCCAATCCTTTCACCACTATTAATCGTGAAGAAGTAGGGGTAATACTCAAGGTTAAACCGCAAATAAGCAAAGGTGACGCCGTGCGACTTGAAATAGAGCAGGAGTCCTCGAAGGTAAATGATGGGGGAATTGTAGGATTACAAACGACCTCAAAAGCTACCATGCAGACCAATGTTATGGTTCAAGACGGAGAGTTATTGGTTTTGGGAGGTTTAATTGAGGACTCAGGAGTGGGCACCTCTGCAAAGGTGCCGATACTAGGCGATATTCCGGTGATCGGTCGGTTATTCAGGCAAACAGGTAGGTCATCCGGCCAGAGTGTAACCATGATGTTTATTCGGCCCACGATTATCAGGACTGCTGGGGATGGGCGGTCTGTCACCCGAGGTCGTTTTGATCACCTCATCAAAAGAGATCTTGTTGGCGACGATGACTCAAACTTTATGGCGCCTAAGTTAAAATCTTTTTTGCCAGCAGATGATATGATGGAGCCACATGAGAGCAACCCTCCGCCAAAAGAATGATGGCCAGAACATTAGGGCTGAAATTGGAGGGCACATTTGGATGAATCGCGGATAGTTCTTTGACACTTTATCTCAACCACTTTGGCTTGCAAAGGGAACCCTTTTCCATCGTTCCAGACCCAAGTTTCCTATATCCGAGTCCCAAGCATCGTCAAGCGGTCGCGCACTTAAAATATGGATTCGACCGGGAAGGCGGCTTTATTCTCTTGACAGGGGAGGTTGGAACGGGGAAAACGACCTTAACTCGGATTTTTTTAAAAAGTTTGCCTGCCCATATTCGAGTTGCGTATGTGCTCAACAGTAAATTGGAGTCCAGCGATCTACTGGCCAGCATTTGTCACGAGTTGGATATTGATCTTTCAGACCAGGAAGGCGTCTCTCACGCTAAGATATGTACAGACGCAATTTATCAAGACCTTCTCATTACTCATGCTGATGGAAAGAAGACACTCATTGTTGTTGAAGAGGCCCAAAATCTTAATCATGGTGTTTTGGAATCTCTTCGACTGCTGAGCAACCTCGAAACCGAGACAAACAAACTTTTACATATCCTTTTGGTAGGCCAACCCGAGTTACTCCCAATACTAGCTCAAACAGATCTCCGCCAGTTAAACCAGCGAGTCATAGCCAGATTCCACCTGCAACCACTTGGTCAAAAAGAAATAGCAAACTATGTAAATCATCGTCTACAGAAAGCCGGAGCAAAGCAACCGATATTCAAAGTTGAATGTGAAAGGGTCTTGTATAAACTGACAGGGGGAATTCCTAGGCTTATTAACTTAGTGTGCCATCAATCGTTATTAGCGGCATATTCAAACGGTAGCGATAATATTTCTGGAAGTCTCCTAAAATCGGCTGCAAGTGAAATTCTACCTGATTGTAATAATCGAAATCCCCTCGGGCACGGTCGATGGGTCGCAATTTCAATACTTTTTTCTTCTTTGTTTGTGGTTTGCGCGGCAACTTATTTCCTTACTCAGAACAATGGCAATGTCCTATTTCATAAAAATTTAAGCTCAACGCCCGCCAGCATAACTGAAAAAAAAACAGCTCCAGAATTGGCAACCAAGTCGCCTGATGGTGACAAAAGCATTTCCGGAAGGCACGCAATTGAAGTTATCCAGAATTCGGAATCGATTTTATCGCCAGAAGAGCGATTACTAGAACTTTGGGTTTCTGGATCAATGTCTTGGAATATGGAGAAAACTTACGCAGAGATGATAGATTCCTTCGAATTAACATTGAGTAGTGTTGAAGGATTAAATTTCGAAGACCTCCTGAAAATTGATAGGCCAGGAATAGTTTATTTGGTTGAGCATACAACCGAGCAGGCGGTCCTTCTGACCGAAATTGACGGTACCGAATTGATACTTGCTGCTGAGAATGGTTCGAGAACTATGCGATATGATCAATTCGTTAAAAGTTGGGATGGATCGTTTAAATATTTATGGAAGCCGCCACAGGGCTATGGCGTATTAAAAAAGGGGATGTCGAATCGGCCATTAGTTGACTGGCTGCAAACTCGTTTGATGCTGATAGATAATAAGTATGAATGGGTTATCACTGGAGGACATTATACTGAGGCTGTCCGGCTAAGAGTTGTTGAATTTCAGGAGCGACATAAGCTCCTCGCAGATGGTATTCTAGGCGATCAAACCACCATGATGCTTAATAAGCTCACCGATAAAAGTATTCCCTTGTTGAGGAGAAGATGAGGATATGTCTTATATATTGGACGCCCTAAAGAAGGCGCAGAAGGATAGGGCGCGTGAGGGCGATATAGATTTTGAGGACATCACAGGCATCGCTTGGGATTCAATTGAGAGCAAAATCGAGCGCCCCGGTTTAGCGGGAAACTTAATTTTTTCGATTATCGTAGTGGCGCTGTTAACTTCTTTCGTGTATTTCATCTATAACATTAAGTCGATTGAGCCGGTGTTTCCGCTAGACAAAGACTATTCTGAGCTTGAGGACCGCAAATCTTTCAGATCAAAGGTGCCTAAAGAAGATGAAGCTTCGGAATCTAGGCGACAAGGTATCACTGAAAATTTCGAACGGGCGCCAAATATCTCTGTTACGGGCAGCATTTATATCGGCGAAGGTGCTTCGGGGAATAAAATCTTTATCGGAGAAAGAGCATACCGGGAGGGAGACATAATTGACGAACATTGGGTGCTTTTTCATATAGGAGCACAGGTCATAGAATTGCGAGCAGGTGACACTGCCTTTTTGATCGATTACTAAGAGCTAGACTATCTTGTCTAATCAGTGTACACCTCAATGTGCGGGTCAATGCCTCTCCTAAAGCTCTTGGCGCGTCTGTAGGGGAAGACATCTAACACATAGCCTTGATTTATTTTATCTTGAAGATTCAGCCAGAAAGTGACGTCATAGAGATCATTATGAAGTTCGTCGAAGATATCCCTGGCGCTTGCATTTCCAGAAAAAAATAGGGGAAACTCCTCCGGAAAAACGTCACTAGGATCAACGGTATACCAGGTACCCGCGCGCATTTCGTCTTCTTCAAAATGTGCTTGTGGGATCTTACGAAAATTGCACTCCGTTACGGCAGTGATCTCGTCGTAATCGTATAAAACGACTCTGCCGTGACGAGTAACTCCAAAGTTTTTCAACGGCATATCACCAGGAAAAATATTGGCTGCTGCCAATTGTTTGATGCAGTTTCCGTATTCATCCATAGCATTACGAGTCTCCTCCTCATTGGCTCCATTGAGGAAAATATTCAAAGGTGTCATATATCTTTCAATATACAGATGCTTAATTAATAGACGGTCTCCTCTGAGCTCTATTTGTAAGCCAGCCACTTTTTTGAGTTCAGAGAGGAGCGAGTCGGAAAAACGTTCTAATGGAAATGTAAGATTGGTAAACTCTTGAGTATCCGCCATGCGTCCGACACGGTCATGCCTAGATACAAGATGATATTTTTCTCGCACGATTTGGTGAGTAACTTCCTTGGGAGGCGCAAATTTGTCTTTAATAATTTTGAATACAATATTGTAAGAAGGCAGTGTGAAAACGGTCATAACCATCCCTTTTATGCCGGGAGCTATGATAAATTTATCGTCTGAAATACCTAGGTGGTGAACTAGTTGTCGATAAAATGCGGTTTTTGCATGTTTGGGAAAACCTAAACTATTGTAAATTTCGAAGTCGAGCTTGTTTGGCATTAAATTTTGAAGAAAATGTGCGTATTGGTATGGTAGCGGGGCGTCAACCATAAAATGATTTCGTGTGAAACTGAAGACCACACTCAGTTCATCTGCGTTAAATAACGCAGTGTCTACGAACAGTGATCCCGTTTCTGTATTGATAAATGTTAAAGCCATCGGGAAAACACGTTCTTGGTCTACTATCCTCCCGACCATGTAAGCTCCTTTACTTCGGTAGAAAATAGACTCAAGAATGTCAAACTTGACCTCACCATGGTTTTCTGAGAGTTGCGATAGAATTTCATCCTCGAATACACCCATTATGCAATCGAGATCTATTTCAACATTGTCCATTGGAAGTGAAAACTCTGATTCCTCAAGGATATCTCTAAATACTTCCCGAAAGTCGGCACCCTGATATCTTATGTATATACTGTATTCTGCTGAAGGGGCCTCAGTGACCTGAGATGATCCGATATAGACTATATCCTCTGATATTTTGTCGTGGTCATGCATATCGCTGAACACCGAATTAAAAAACGTTTCGGCAATCTCAAAGTTTGGCTGATTAAATACCAGTTGGGTGTAAACGGTTTTCGACTCCCTCCAAAGATCCATCATCATTAGGTCTTCATTTGTTACCATGCCCAGATGGAGCACAGTTTGAGATATTTTTTCTTTGTAGAGTTCTAGACGGTCTACATTTGCTTTCTGAACTGCGTGCCAGTCAGCTTTTTCAAAGCGAGCTTTGGCGCTGAGGGTCCAGTTAAGATGATCGGCAAAGTAGCTATGAAAACCGTTGAGTATTGTTTTTGCCACTCGCCTAGCGGTTGAGTTATGAATTGATCGTTTGAATGCCATGTTAAAATTTTTTATTCATATCAAGCAATTAGGAATTTTAGTCCAATAGATCTTTTAATTTTTTTAGTTGCTCCTTTAAGAATGCCTCGCTTGCAGGAGTTGGGCTAGGATCGCCTCTATCGGGCGTTCGATCAATTTCAAATATCTTCCCCTTGAGAAGTGCTTTGCAATAACTTTGATAATTTGTGGTAAAAATTGGTAAGGCTTGATACTCAGGAGTGTGAGCGAGGAGATACCAGCCACTATCTCGACCACTCAAGTAGACAATCGGGCTAGACCATATTTGTTTTACTTTAGGGCTGGGCTTTATGCAGGCCTCGATATAGGCTTCACGAACAGTTGGCACGCCTGCGGGCATTTCTGTAGCTTTACAAGCCTCTATCATAATATAAAGAGTTGGCAAATATTCATTCTCGGAGATGATTTTTTCAGCGGCCTTGCAGATGGTATCTGAGGAGAAGATGCCAAGTTTGCTCAGCCACAATTTTTTTGCCAAGTCTTCTGATTTTTTATTGTCCGCAAAAGCGCTGAAGTACTGATTATGGTAGTTAATCTGGAATAACGCAAAAGCTTGATTAATGGCGTCAATTAAATCCGCTTTGGCTTGCCCAGTCTTAGGATGCCCAGCTTCTGTCAGACAATGCTTCGATGATGTTGCGATCCCTGATACGACCTTTTGGATTTCTTTCGAGCTGTTTCCCATGACTTGATTCCGTTATTTGCGTTTGTCTGCCTCTGGCCCACTCGCTTTTCACAAACTGAAGAAATTTAGTACTCCACGAGCTCTGGGATGCGCCATTTTCACACCAGTAAATGACAAATTGAGGGAGCAGCTGTTCGGCAAACTGTCGGTCAATGTTTGCCATTTTTAGCACGTCATACACGGACTCTCTCGGTTGCCAAGATTCTGATATTGGTTGGGGCATCGTCTCCTCATTCGTCATCCCAGAATAGAAATTCCATTGTCGTCGGACATGTTGCACAAATTTACTGTCCCATGTGCTCGACACATCGCCGCGGTCACGCCAGTATAGGATGAACTCTGGAATGGCATCCTCAACGAAGTTGCCACTGATTTCACCATTTCTTACGAGAATTTCTATTGCATCACTTGAGGGCTTCCAATCTTCGGTCAGCGATATTTCTTTTCTGCGCTGTTCATTAGTTGATTGCATTTTCTGCCATTCGCGCCAAACGTCCTTTATATATTTGGATTCCCAGCTATGCTTCGCAACGTTTCTATCGCGCCAGTATGCTATAAATTGAGGAATCTGTTGGAGCGCGAACTCTTGAGAGACTCCCAACTGATAAAGCTGCCTGAGACAATCTGTCCCAGGTCGCCAGTCGTTTTTCATTGTTTTTGCACTTTGCTGCGACGAGGCTAAACTATAAATTACTCGTTGTTCATGATTTTCTGGACTATCGAGTTTTGAAATCTCAGTATTCTGATTATGCTCGTTGAACGCAAAATCATAAAATTTTTGTTGGGCGTTACTTTCTCTCCTGAGAAGCAGAACCCCCTTGGCCTTGAGACTATCTGTCCACCTAACGAGATCTTGCAGCTGCCAGAATGGCGCTAGCTCCAACAATTTTTCCTCTTTGATCTTTACCCATCTAAGCCCATCTTCCAAGTAGGTATCGTTGTGACTGACACATTCCTGCAATAGCTGCAAAAGTATTGCTTCTTGTAGGCCGATGGTTGCTGCTAGCGTGGGAGAAAAACTTATTGATTTTTCAGGTACAAAAGACATAAAAGATACTCTAACAGAAACAGTCTGGTTGAACGAGAAGTTAATATCATTTATATACAAATATATTTTTTTAAATGCCGCTGATTCCCCTACTTGCTAAAGCCGTGGGAAAATGAAGTATCATGAAGGATATCGAGTAGCTCAATCGCTCACGGGTTTTTAAAGGATTAAATCATTGGCAACGCGAAAAAAACCGGTTTTTGTCTGCAATGACTGCGGTGCAGAATACACAAAATGGCAGGGGCAGTGTTCAGAGTGCAAAGCCTGGAATACCATAGTTGAGGTGCGATTGGGTAGCCAAGCCCGAGTTCCAAGATCCCTGCGTTCTGGTTACGCGGGAAATCTTGAACCTGAGATAAGGACATTATCTGAAATTAAGTTGGATGACGTCCCAAGAGTGTCGTCTGGATCAGACGAGCTGAACTTGGTTTTAGGTGGAGGTCTTGTGCAGGGATCGTGTGTGCTGCTGGGCGGTGAACCAGGCGCCGGAAAAAGCACGCTCTTGCTTCAGGTCTTGAGTCATCTCGCTATGAAAAATACAGCACTTTATGTTTCGGGGGAGGAGTCCTCTCAACAGATCGCAATGAGAGCCCACCGGCTGGATTTGCCAATGTCTCACATGAAGATAGTTTCGGAGACCTCCACGGAAAATTTGTGTGCAATTGTTGAAAAACATAAACCCGCCATTTTAATTGTTGACTCTATACAAGTAATGCATGTTGAAGACATAGACTCTGCACCGGGCAGCGTTGCTCAAGTACGAGAGAGTGCTGCTATTTTGGTGCGCCTTGCCAAACAAACTGGGATGGTCTTAATAATTGTAGGCCACGTGACTAAAGATGGCACGCTTGCAGGTCCCAAGGTTTTAGAGCATATGATCGATTGCTCTCTGATGTTAGAGGCGTCAACTGATAGTCATTTTCGAATGGTAAGGAGTCAAAAAAATCGTTTTGGAGCGGTGAACGAGCTAGGAGTTTTTGCTATGACTGATAGGGGTTTGAAAGAAGTATCAAACCCCTCCGCAATTTTTCTGCAGCGAGACAGTGAAGTCTCTCCAGGAAGTGTGGTTACGAGCACATGGGAAGGGTCGAGGCCCCTTTTAGTTGAACTTCAGGCGTTAGTTAGTGATAGCGCTCTTGGAAACCCCCGAAGGGTAACTGTTGGTTTGGATCAAAATCGTTTATCCATGTTGCTTGCTGTTTTGCAGCGTCACGGCGGCATCATGGTTGGCGATCAAGACGTTTATGTAAACGTTGTGGGGGGTATTAAAATTCTTGAAACAAGCGCTGATTTAGCCCTTATTCTCTGCGTTCTTTCTAGCTTGAGAAACCTTTCCCTGCCAAGTGATCTATTGGTTTTGGGAGAAGTTGGCTTAGCGGGAGAGATTCGACCAGTCGTAAATGGCCAAGAACGAATGCGCGAGGCAGAAAAACATGGTTTTCGATGTGCAATTGTGCCGGTCGCGAATAATCCCAAGAATAAAATGAAAAAGATGAAGGTCATAGCCGTCAAAAGGTTAACGGATGCTATGGATGTTTTTTTCTAGACTTTCCAAAAGCGTTTGCTGTAGATAAACAAAGAATTTAAAACATCTTGTGTTTTGAATATATAGGGGTCCATAATGCGGCCGTTGTTTTGTCGAGAGGTTCTGGCTGTTAAGCGCACAACACATGCTAAGCATCCAGTTAAACGGGAAGTCGGTGAACTAAGCTAGGAACCAGCGAGAGTAAACCCGACACTGCCCCCGCAACGGTAAATAAGAAAGTCTGATAAAGAGACCACTGTGCACATTGCATGGGAAGGTGATCAGTCGGAGCGTTTTGCTCGCTTATGAGTCCGGAGACCGGCCTGGTCGACATGCTGACAAACCGCGGGGTGCGGTCATGTGGCATTGGTGAACAAACTATCCTGTCTCCATGCGCTGCGCTTTCCNTAAACTTTTTTTGTTGCAAAGGCGAGGTGTAGACGAACCCATGAAAAAAATTAATCCATCGCCAAGTTTTAGTGCTTGGCAAGTTTTAGCTTCAGTTGTCATCCTTTGTGTCTGTCAGCAAAGTGCCCATGCTGAAAATTCCTCCGAAGCGGAAAATCTTCAAGAAATCTTAGTAAGTGCGTCCTTCCAGCCTCTGGCTGTTACGCGCTCGGCGAATTCTGTGACGGTGATTGATCGCAAGCAATTGAAGAACAGACTTGCTCTCAACGTCACCGATTTACTTAGAGATGTTCCCGGTGTAGCTGTTAGTCGGACCGGGGTTCTGGGTTCTCAGACACAAGTTCGAATGCGAGGAGCCGAAGCAAATCATGTGCTGGTTTTGATCGATGGCATTGAGGTAAACGACCCCGCCCTGGGAGATGAGGCAAATTGGGCAAATTTAACTGCGACAGATGTCGAACGAATCGAAGTGATGCGCGGGCCCCAAAGTGCTCTTTATGGGAGCGATGCGGTCGCTGGTGTGGTCAATATAACAACTGCTGTTGGGCAGAAGCCGGCGGCGGCTAAGCTGTATTCCGAGGTGGGAAGCTTTTCCACCAACAGAACCGGACTAAGCCTTGGCTTTTCGGGAACCGATTTGTATGGAAGACTGAGTGCCAACCATCTTGAAACCGATGGAGACAATATTTCTCGCGTTGGGGACGAAAAGGATGGTTATCGAAACACAACGATTAACTTATCCGCTGGGGCTCGCGTCAGCGAAAATTTGAGCCTCTCTCTGGTGGCAAGGGGTCAGGAGAGCGTAAACCAATTTGATGCCGATGCAGACTTTGATGGTCTGATCGAGGATCATGATCGCGAGACTGAGTCGGAAGGCACAAGTGTTGGCGTGACCATCAAATATAATTCTCATGATGATCAATGGCGACACAGATTGGCCTTGTCGCGTGCTGAGTTTGATAACAGCAATTTCAGAGACGGCAGCAATGACGGGGCTACCGAATCATCTAAAATTCGTTACCAGTACGTTGGTTCCCGATTGTGGGAAGAGTTTGAGCAGCAGCTGTCGGTGCTGGCCGAGTCTGATGAGGAAGAATATCGCCAGTCAGGTGGCTATGCGTCGGGTTCCGATGCGGGCACCATGATCAAGCGGCAAACGGAAAGTTTGGCTTTCGAATATCGATTAGATCCTATCGACCCCTTAACGCTAGGAGTCAGCGCCCGATACGATAAAAATGACCGTTTTGATGATGCTGAAACCTATCGTTTCGAAGCGCTCTATCGATTAGACAATCAAATGCGAATAAGGGGTACTTGGTCGAGCTCAATTAAAAACCCGACTTTCACTGAATTGTATGGAATTTATTATGGCTTTAAAGGAAACCCAGACCTGAAGCCAGAGTCATCTGCTGGCTGGAGCTTGGGTTTGGATCGAAATCTCGCTGCGTTTGATGGATCAGTATCTTTGACTTTTTTCAAGGCAAAACTCGATGATGAAATCAAAACAATTTACGCGCCAGATTTCAGCTCTACCGCAACAAATTTCGATGGGACCAGTGATCGAGACGGGGTTGAACTCTCGACCAGCATTGAACTTAATCCTAATGTTAGTCTGGTGGCTGCCTATACATATTTCGACTCGACTGAGCGTAACAGTTTAAATGAGCGGTCTAGAGAGCTAAGACGGCCTGAGCACATAGGAAGTTTAAATGTTGCCTGGCAGCTGACTTCGAGCCTGATGGCGAATGCTAATTTCCAGTATAATGGTCGCCAGTCAGATGTCTATTTTCCACCGTGGCCCAATCCGATGGAAACAGTCAGCATGGACGATTATACTTTGGTAAATATTCGCGCTAATTATAAGATGAGTCCAAAGCTGGACGTTTTTATTCGTGTAGATAACCTCACTGATGAAAACTATGAGGATGTTTTTGGCTACCAGACATTAGGTTTTGGTTTTGGCATCGGGGCACGTTATAGTTTCTGGAGGAACTAGATCTCATGGCGGCTTTAAGCGCTAGAGACAATCTTTGGTAATCGCTGGTGCTCCCCCCCGCTAGAGCGGGGGGTCATAGCCGGATGATTCAGCTCAATGGAGGTATTATGCGTATAGTCTCGTTATTACCTAGTGCAACTGAATTGGTTTGTGGGCTGGGACTGCAGGACCGCTTGGTAGGGGTATCACATGAGTGTGACTATCCCTCGACAGTTGAGTGCTTGCCAAAATTGACACGCTCCAGAATCCCGAGTGGGCTAGCGAGCAGTGATATAGATATCATTGTGAGTGAGCAGTTAGAGAATAACCAGATTTTGTATGACCTAGACATACCCTTATTGGTTGAACTGGCTCCCGATTTGGTTGTTACTCAAGCTCTCTGTAATGTGTGTGCAGTTTCGGGAAATGAGGTGGTTCGTGCGTTTGACCAGTTGTCCGAGAATCCGGTACTTGTAAACTTGGAGCCCACGAGTCTCGGAGAAGTCCTGGATAGCGTAATCGAGGTTTCTCAGGCAGCTGATTGCGCGGATCATGGCGAAAGCTATGTCAAGGAGCTTAGGAATCGAATTAAGAGTGTCGGTGATAAATCGAATAAGATTTCTAATCAAGCGAGACCTCGTGTGGCGCTTTTAGACTGGGTAGATCCTCTTTTCGATGGTGGTCACTGGAGCCCAGAGATAATTACTTTGGCAGGCGGCAAGCCTTGCTTTGGAGTCCAAGGCGAGCCGTCTCAAAGGCGGGGCTGGAGTGAGTTGATTGACGCTGGACCAGAAGTGATTCTGGTAGCGCTTTGCGGATTTGACATCGAACGTTCTATCCACGATGTACGGCGGTTTGTCAGCTCGCAGGAGTTTTTGAGACTGAAGAAAAATGCAGATACGCGTGTCTATCTTTTTGATGGTAATGCCTATTTTAGCCGACCTGGTCCGCGCTTGGTGGACGCTCTGGAAATAACTGCAAATGCATTGCATCCCGATGTCCACGCGCTTCCTGCTAGCGTGATGCCCGCATTGAAAATCGAGACCTGAAAGTTTCGAATTGGAGTGGAAAAAGAATGACAGATAAGGAACAAAAACAGCGTTTGCATAAAAAAAAGATGGAAAAACTCAAGAGCAGTGTTGACTCGTCCATTGCAGCGGCAAACGCGGAACGGGGAGTCTCGATTCTTCTTACAGGGAATGGTAAGGGCAAATCGAGTTCTGCATTTGGGATGGTTATCCGAACTTTAGGGTATAGCCTGCGAGCCGGGGTGGTGCAATTTATCAAAGGAGAACAGTTATCTGGTGAGGAACTATACATCCGGGATAGGTGCCCAGAAGTTACATTTTATCAAATAGGTACGGGCTTTACATGGGATACGCAAGATCGGTCAGGAGATATTTCAGCCGCTATCAGAACCTGGAAAGAGGCCGCGAAGATGCTGGGAGATCCAAGTTATAATCTAGTAGTGTTAGATGAGTTGACCTATATGTTGAGTTTTAAATATCTTGATGAGGGTGAGGTTATTAAAGCTCTGACAAATAGGCCCAAGGGGCAAAGCGTTATCGTTACGGGAAGAGGGGGAGGTTCAGCCCTGATAGACTGGGCTGACACAGTATCCGATATTAAAGACGTAAAGCATGCCTATAACTCCGGTATAAAAGCACGCAAAGGCGTTGACTATTAATTATTTTCTTGCTGTGATTGCCCCTGATAAGAACCTTGATAGACGGCTCATCACGATAAGAGACATTGTGTTTGATTCGAAATTATTCGGTGCAAAACTCTCAAATTTCCAATCTTTCTTCCGGATCTGCCAAATCACTATTATGATAAAAATACGGTGAGAAGGTGTGAAAACTCGCAAAATTCGATGTTTATTTTAATAGTAATTCTATTTTACTTTCTGTTTGAGCCCGCAAGCGCTTCTGTGCTGTCCGCAATTGATGACAGTGGGTCGAAGATAACCCTTGAGAGCCCAGTTGAGCGCATCATATCGATGTCTCCTGATCTAACCGAAGTTGTTTTCGAATTGGGTGCTGGGCCAAAGTTAGTTGGGGCGGATGAGCACAGCAATCATCCGCCGGAAGCACGCGCAATTACCCGAGTAAACAGTTCTTCAACGGCCAATCTTGAATTGATTTTATCTTTGGAACCTGACTTTATTTTGGCCTGGAAGACTGGTAATGGCCCGCGGGTAATAAGTCGATTACGAGATCTAGGATTGCCTGTTTTTGTTGTAGAAACTAAAAGGGTAATGGATGTTCCAGCACTGTATCGTCGACTTGGCCCACTATTTGGTCAAACCCTCCTAGCCAAACAGAAGGCAAAAACATTTTCACATGAGATAGAAGTGATCCGTCAAAACGCTCATAACCAACCCGAAATAACAGTGTTCTATGAGATATGGGAAGACCCATTAATGACGCTGAGCGGTAAGCACATGGTCAGCGATGCCATTTCTATCTGTGGAGGTAAAAATATTTTTGAAGATATGGTCCCGGTAGCCCCCTTAATCAGCTTAGAGGCAGTCGTTGCAGCGGACCCTCAGGTGATTGTTACGAGTGGTTCTGTGGAAGGGTTACAAAATTGGCGATCAAGATGGTCGAGGTGGGCGGGNATGCAGGCGGTGAAAAATCAACACCTGTATATGGTCGCTCCAGACTTGTTGTTACGCCAGTCCGGAAGGCTCTTAGAGGGGGTTAAGTCTCTTTGTGATAAAATTCAGAAGGCGCGATCTCTGACATGACCGCGGATAAACAAGTTGATCACTGCGACTGGTTTTTTAATTATTTCTTAAGGTAGACCGCCGACAAGGTTGCCGGCGGTTGCATTCAGGCGCAGGTGTCCTTGGTATGGCAAAAAAACCAAGACGCCGACCAGCACTAATTATATATCGTAACCTCGCTCACTGTACTCAAGGACATCGAGACCACTGGTCTCGTCGTCTTCATTCACTCTCAGGCCCAAGAACTTGTCTACTAATTTTAATAGGATCCAGGTAACTGCGGCTGTATACAAAAAGGTTGCTGTAATTCCCGCAAGCTGAACCAAAACTTGCGAAGACATTGTCATGTCACTGGCATAGCCCTGCCCGCCGAAAATTCCCAGTTGATCTGAAGCGAAGATACCGGCAAACAATGTGCCCAACATGCCTCCAACGCCATGAACTGGAAACACGTCTAGTGAGTCATCGATTTGGAATTTTTGTTTGACTGCTTGGGTCGCATAATAACAGATAATCCCGGCACTCAATCCTATAATTAGTGCTCCTCCCGGACCAACGAATCCAGATGCTGGTGTAATCGTTCCCAACCCAGCCACCATTCCAGTTATGGCTCCGAGTGCAGATGGTTTGCCAAACTTAAGCCATTCCATCGTCATCCATGCCAAGGCGCCGGCAGCTGCGGACACGTGAGTCACTAACATGGCCATTCCTGCGTCGCCATTTGCGGCCAATGCTGACCCCGCGTTAAACCCGAACCATCCTACCCAGAGCATTCCTGCTCCTGTAATTGACATGGTGAGATTGTGAGGTGGCATGGCCTGATTGGGAAAGCCGTTTCGGTTGCCTATCACTATGGCAGCGACCAGAGCTCCAACGCCCGCAGTCATATGAACTACAGTTCCGCCAGCGAAGTCCAAAAGGCCCATCTCTCCCAGCCAGCCGCCACCCCAAACCCAGTGGGTAACAGGCGAATAGACTGTTACGAGCCAAAGCCCGCTGAACAGCATCATGGCGCTGAATCGCATTCGCTCGGCAAAAGCCCCCACGATGAGCGCCGGGGTGATGATGGCGAAAGTCATTTGGAACATCGCAAATACTGATTCCGGAATATCGCCAGTTAATGAGTTTTCTGCTATTTTGCTCATCAAGAAGTTATCTAAGTTTCCAACGAACCAATTTGCCGTCCCTCCGTCACCGAAAGCTAAGCTGTAACCGACCACCAGCCATAAGAGTGATGCAAGACAACAAACGGAGAAACATTGCATTAGGACTGATAGCACATTTTTTGAACGCACCAGACCCCCATAGAATAATGACAATCCCGGGATAGTCATGAATAACACCAAAGCAGTAGCAGTTAATATCCATGAGGTGTTTGCTTCATTTAGTTCGCTTGCAACGGTGGTTGGGCATATCAATACCATCAGATACACAAGAAATCTAAGTTGAAAAACACGCAAATTAAAAGACATACTGTTGACCCCCTTCAAATTTTCATTATTTTGAGTTTATATAGCGCAATCGGGGCCCTAATGCATCATTTAAGTCCAGAAATTTATTTAGGAATCCTAGAAACGCACCATAAAAGTGCTTTTATAGGATTTGTTGGTGCAGATGCACCTATATTAGGCGTTAAACTTTGGTTAAGGATTTCTAAGTGAGATATGAAGTCTGACGAAGACGCAGACCCTGGCAAGCAGGCTTTTCAGGCGTTTGAAAAAAGGATCGGATAGCAACATGGATTTCGGCTTTATTACAAGAGATTGAGAATGGTTCTCAGACTGTACCAGCATGTATTTATTTTGTTACTTTTTGCTTTGACGGGGTGCATAAGTTCCGCCATTTGGGTTGGCACCGAGATTGTCCGGCAAGGAGAGCCGGCGCCTGAAAGCGATCTAGAATATGAAGATTTAGCCGCCTATCTGGAGCCAACAGTTGATACAATTTATTCTGTGCAATTGGGTGCCTACTCAAGCAAAGAAATAGCGCTTAAGTCACTAGACCGTTTTGGTTCTTTAGATGAGGAGTTATGGATTTATGAAGCGAAAAGTAACGGAAAAGCATTAATATTAATCTTATACGGGCGNTTCGCGCAAAGATCGGCTGCGGTTGCAGCGGCAGACCAGTTGCAAAGTCTTCATCCAGATATTGAATTTTGGCTCCGTGCATTGTCCAGAGAAAGTTTGCAAAGCTCATGATTTAATTTCAATAATGGCTAGAATCAGTCTGACTGAGCAGGCTAAGCGATCTAAACCATCCAATAAATTTATTTGCCAGACTTGAGATCGTTTTCCAAGGTGAATAGGTTTTGCTGTTCCCGACACTAGACCGGTTGACACCGGTCGAAGATGAGTGGCACTAACATCTTGACCAACACATCGATATTGGTTGTGATCGACCACGTGGCTACCCGCTATACTACCCAGTGATTCAGCCAAGACTACATTGGCGCCGCCATGGACTATTCCATAAGGTTGGCAGGTGCGGGAGTCCACTGGCATTGTGCCCCTAATAAAATCATCGCCCACTTCACTAATTATTATTCCTAGATGCTGATCAATCGTGCCGAGATTGAGTTTCTCATTGATATATGCGGGGTCCGGCCTTTTAAACCATATGGGTAGCATGATTAGCCTTTCAATCTCTTGTATTTTATCCGTTTTGGTTGGGCGTCTATTCCGTTACGGTTAACGAAATCTTCGTGATATACGCTAAAACAGCCGTCAAAAAAGACTATTTCGCCGTCGTCTTCATACGCAAGCGTATGAGTGCAAACTCTATCTAGAAACCAGCGATCATGGGAGATGACCATTACACATCCAGGAAATGAAAGAATTGCTTCTTCCAACGCTCTTAGCGTTTCGATATCTAAATCGTTGGATGGCTCGTCGAGCAGTAGGACGTTAGCTCCTTGTTTGAGCGTATTTGCCAGGTGAAGTCTGCCGCGTTCGCCGCCAGACAGTTTATCTACAGGCTTTTGCTGATCAGAACCTTTGAAATTAAATCGTCCTACGTAGGCTCGAGATGATACCTCATAGCTGCCAATCTTGAGAATGTCGAGACCGTCAGAGATTGCTTCCCACACATTTTTAGATCCATCCAAATCTTCACGGCCCTGTTCCACATACGCAATTTTAACTGTGTCTCCGAGGGTTATTTCGCCGCTGTCGGGCTTCTCTATTCCTGAGATCATTCTAAAAAGAGTTGACTTTCCAGCACCATTTCCCCCTACTATTCCAACTATTGCTCCTTTTGGGATTGATAGTGATAATTGATCTATCAATAAATTGCTCTCATAGCCTTTACATACTTTGTCCAGCACTATGACCTTGTCTCCTAGCCTCTCTCCAGGCGGGATATAAATTTCATTGGTCTCATTTCGTGACTGGAATTCTTGCGAGCTTAGATCGTCGAATCTTGCAAGCCTTGCTTTGTTTTTTGCCTGTCTGCCTCTAGGGTTTTGTCTTACCCATTCGAGTTCTTGTTTTATTGCTCGCTTCATCGATTGCTCTTGTTTAGATTCCACATCTAAACGTTTTTCTTTAGCGGCAAGCCANTCAGAATAGTTTCCNTGATATGGTATACCGGAGCCTCTGTCCAATTCCAATATCCATCCTGCGACGTTGTCTAAAAAGTATCTGTCATGAGTAACAGCAACCACCGTACCAGAAAATTCTTCTAAGAACTTTTCGAGCCACTGCACAGACTCGGCGTCAAGATGGTTTGTTGGTTCGTCCAGTAAAAGCATATCTGGCTTCGACAACAACAACCGGCATAAAGCAACGCGCCGCTTTTCTCCACCCGAGAGTGCGGTGACTTCGGCATCCCATGGTGGTAATCGAAGCGCTTCAGCAGCGATATCTAGCCTCGTATCAAGATTGTGCGCATCAGTAATCTCAATAATCGCCTCAAGTTCTTCTTGCCTCTTAGCCAGCGCGTCAAAATCAGCATCCTCAGAAGAGTAGTTTAGGTAAACCTGCTCTAGCGCATTTAAGGCATTTAAAGCTTCCTGGACGCCCTCTTCTACATTACCCCTAACCGACTTTTTTGAATCGAGTTCTGGCTCTTGTGGGAGATAGCCTATCCGGATACCTGGCATAGGCCTCGCCTCACCTTGAATATCATCGTCCAAGCCAGCCATAATTTTAAGCAGGCTGGATTTCCCAGACCCATTTAGGCCCAAAACTCCAATTTTTGCTCCAGGAAAGAAAGAAAGAGAGATATCTTTTAGTATTTGGCGTTTCGGTGCTACCACCTTACCGACCCGGTTCATTGTAAATACATATTGAGCGATAATTAAAATCCTTGTGAAACAATAAGTTAAATTTTCTAAAGTGTGATTGTACTAGTTTTTAAATTTTATTTCTCAATTGGTGAGATCATGAGCTAGTCTCGGTTTGGGGAGGAGGATACACTTGGCGCGACTACAAATTTGTTGACTTGTCAACAAAAATGGATGCCGCAGCTGATCTGGACTAATGATGTCATGACTCAGTTACCGGATACATGTTCATATCTATCGAGAAATTTCTTGAAAGGCATATTCAAAATATTTTAAACATTCAAATATTGGTCCGAATAGAGCCTATCTGGGGCCTCTTGTCTCCAATTTCGCCTGCTATTATCGCTAATAACTTTTATAATCGGGTGTGCAATTGCTCATAATCATGGGACGGAGCATGCACGGTTAGCGAAAAGTAGTAAAGTTTGTTTGAGGCATAGTTAAGGCCACAAAAACTTTTATAACGGTCGACTCAATTTGCCTCTTGCTATGGACTGCGCACAAATTAACTTTCATGGCTGTGTCATCGCTAGTTTGTCTTTTTTACGATTATTTGCTCGGTCACTTCAAACAACACTCCTGCATAGGCCTGAAGCCTGTGTATGAGAGCATCACCCATGCTCGTAGACGGTGTCCAAAACCCCCCGGGTGTTTGTTCTTTGGGTGTTTCCAAGAGGCAAAGCGCCGCTTGGGCGGCCATTTTGGCGGTGCTCCCATAGCCAGGATCGCGATCACCTGTGATTTTGATTGTAAGTCGCTGTTCATGGTCGTTGCTTCCCAAGATTCTAATATCAAAATGTCCTTGCAGCTGACTTTGCTCATTTGGACCATGCCCTGGAGCCGGCAGAAAAAGCTTGGTCATCATAAGACGTAAGGGCCTGAAATATAATAAGATAGCAGTAGTAGCAAGTCCTACAGAAATAAGCATGGCAGACAAAAGGCCCCGAACACCCGGTCCTGTTAACATGGCTTCGCCATAGGTAAACGGCTTATCGTCATAATTGTTTCTCGAGATGTCATTTGAGCGGAGGACGACCCGTGTGTTAGTAGCTTCCATTACAAACGGAGCAGTCCATGATTCAAATTCGCTATCATAGCCTGGGAGCAAAAATTTTTGTTTGTCCATTGGTCGTTTAGGTCTTACACTACAAAGCTGATAGGGATCCATCGACTCTCTCCGAACAACTGGGTTCTCCCGAAAAGCGTCAATAAATTTTATAATGCTGGCTATAGTTCCGCCTGACACACCGCCCCGAATTGAAGCCACCCGCATTTTGACGTTTGGAAGGCAGCCGGCATATTTCCTGTTAGATTCTTTTTGCAAAAAGTAAACACCCAAATCAGACGGGATAGAGTCAAAGGCGCAGCAGCTAACGAGTCTTGCCCCAGTACTTTGCGCCAGTCTCTCATATTTTACTAGCATTTCTTTTATCCAATGTGTCTCACCCGTAATATCGCAATAGTCTGTCCCAGTCTCCGCACATGCCTTGACCAGCTCTTCACCAAACATTGCGTAAGGTCCAACTGTACTGAGAATTAGACGAGCCCTCTGACATAAATCGAGCATGTCTTCGTACTCCATTGCATTGGCGGTAATGATCGGAATTTCGTCTCCTTTAATGCTCATTTGTTTTTGGAGTGAGCAAAGTTTTGTTTCTGATCGGGCGGCAATAGACCAGGAGATCTCTGAACAGCCCGACAGATGCTCCGAAAGATAAGCTGAGATAATCTGACCAACAAAACTGGTCGCCCCGAAGACGATAAAATCAAATTTTGCACTAGACATACGATTTTTTTCTCAAAGTATTGTGCTATCCGATTATATCTGCATTATAGGGTTTATGTTGCCTATCTTATATTCGTTCAGAAGATGCCCCTTTGCCATTCGGGCGCGTATGGCAATTTATGTAGCCGATATTACATTAGAAATAAGAGAAGTTAATCTATCTCATAAACCTCTTAATATGCTGGAATTGTCCACTCGTGGTACAGTTCCCATTCTTAAGCTTAGAAATGGAGAAATCATTCAAGAGAGCCTAGAAATAATGATCTGGGCACTTGGCAAACGTGATCCAAGAGGATGGATTGATAACTATGACGGAGTCTCTGAAGCCCTGATCTCAGAGAATGACTCGACTTTCAAGAAGAATTTGGACCGCTACAAGTATTGGCAAAGACATCCTGAACAAAGTCAGGTGCAGGCTCGTTTAGAGGCAGAAAGGTTTTTGATGAATTTGGAGGACTTGTTAGACGGGTCAAAATACTTATTTGGNAAGTCAGAAAACTTGGCCGANATAGCGATTTTNCCATTTATTAGACAGTTTTCTGCTGTCGATCCCGATTGGTTTGAGACGGCACCCTACCCCAATTTGAGAGGATGGTTACACCGATTCTTGGCCGACAATGTTTTTACAAAATCTATGCAACGGAATCCGGTATGGAAAGAAGGTGATCAGGCCTGCTACTTCCCGTCCTAACGAATGATTTTGCTGTCTCTAGGAAAAGAAACTCGTCAGAGCCCAAGTTATAGGTTAGAGGAGGGGAGACGGATTGATAGGAAATGCCTCCAAATAATAATGAAATTTGCGTGAAATCGAATTCTAGAAGGACAAGAAGATGTTTGGTTTTTTTGAAAAGGGTATAAATCCTTTTCCGCCCGAAGACGCGGGCAGACCACCAGCTGCTGTTTATGCTTTTTGCAGATTTTACACAAAGGGTCTTGAGCCTTGGTTGATACTGCTGGCCCTTTTGACGGCTGTTCTTGCCGTTGCTGAAGCGCTTTTGTTTGGCTTACTCGGAAAGGTGGTAGATTGGCTCGCTCTCAGCGATCCGGAAACTTTCTTAGCGCAATCTTGGATGAGTCTTATTGCAATGACCGTTTTTCTTCTTGGCTTGTTTCCGGTGCTAACTTCGGCACATTCATTGGTCCTCCATCAAACGCTATATGCGAATTTTCCAATGCGCGTGCGTTGGATGATGCATAGATATCTCCTGAAACAAAGTTATTCTTATTTTCAGAATGAATTTAGTGGAAGAATAGCTACAAAGGTTATGCAAACCGCCTTAGCTGTGAGAGAGGTCGTTATCAAAGTACTGGATGTCATGATCTTTGTCGTGGTGTATCTAATCACAACAATGACTCTGATAGCAGGTGCTGACCCAATTCTATGTTTGCCTCTACTGGGATGGATCTTACTCTATGGGATATTGCAGCGCCACTTTATCCCGCAGCTTCGCCGGATATCCACCCTTCAGGCAGACGCACGATCTTTGATGACTGGCCGAATAGTGGATAGCTATACGAATATTTTGACGCTAAAACTGTTTTCCAATGGGGGTCGCGAATCGGATTATGCCAGACAGGCAATGGGAGAATTTTTGGGTACCGTGCATCCTCAGATGCGTTTATTGACGGCATTGACCGTTTCTCTTTGGACTCTAAATGTTTTACTGATATTTTCCACAACCACACTAGGAATCAATCTCTGGCTGGAGGGTTCGATAACGCCGGGCGCCATTGCCGTTGTGTTAAGTTTGGCCATTCGTCTAACAGGAATGTCCCATTGGATTATGTGGGAACTTGGTAACCTATTTGAAAACATTGGTGTGGTTCAAGATGGCATTAATTCTGTCTCGGTCGAACAGACTGTAATCGACAAACCAGACGCTAGAGAACTAAAGGTAGTGAGCGGTGAAATCGAATTTAAGGGTGTAGATTTTTCATATCAAGATCCGGCGAATTGCGACCGCAAACAAGTTTTCAATAGCTTACATTTGTGCATCAAGGGTGGAGAAAAGGTCGGTATTGTTGGTCGAAGCGGTGCCGGAAAATCCTCTCTGGTCGGTCTCCTGATGCGATTCTATGATATTCAAGAAGGAGATATTTTGATCGACGGGGCCAACATTGCAAATGCTAACCAAGATAGCCTCCGCAAAAATATTGCATTTGTCACGCAGGACACCTCGCTGCTTCATCGATCGGTGAGAGAGAATATTTTGTTCGGCAAACCGGATGCTCTTGAGGACGAGATGCTTGAAGCTGCGCAGAAAGCCCAAGCTCATGAATTTATCTTGGGTCTCAGAGATATTGAAGGCCGGGTTGGATATGATGCCCATGTCGGAGAGCGGGGCGTGACCCTCTCCGGTGGACAACGGCAACGAATTGCTATAGCAAGAGTGATTCTGAAGGATGCGCCAATTTTAGTTTTGGATGAGGCAACTTCTGCTCTCGATTCTGAGGTTGAAGTATCAATTCAAGAAAATCTTGGCCGATTAATGCGCGGGAAGACGGTAATCGCCATAGCACACCGGCTCTCAACGATTGCGGCTTTAGATCGCCTGATAGTCCTTGATAAAGGACAAATTATCGAGCAAGGAACTCACGAACAGCTTATCGCCATGGGTGGCATATATGCACAATTGTGGATTCATCAGTCGGGAGGTTTCTTGGCTTTCGAGTAGGGAAATAGACTTTCACGTAATTGGCAATTGAGCGTGATCATTGATCTTTTGAAAAATTTTGATCGATGACGTTGATTTTAACACCGTGTAGCCGAGCGTGAGTAACATTGCTACAATCCGCGTCCTGATAATCTTATAGGAGACTATTATAGATGTTTGAAAAAACTAAAAAGCCGCAGGACGATAGCGAGAAAGTTGATAAAACGAAAGCGTCGACATCAACCGCTTCCATAGGCCCTGCCGTAAAAATTAATGGCAGGATAAACTCTGATGAAGATCTGGTAATAGAAGGTTTTGTTGATGGTAATCTTATGTCTGAGGCGCATGAGATAACCGTGGCTGTTTCGGGAACACTCAAAGCTGATGTCAAGGCTAAAATCGTCATCGTTCATGGTAATGTTACCGGTGATGTTATCGGATCAGAGAGAGTGATCGTTTCCAAATCAGGTAAAGTTGTAGGGAATATTGATGCGCCCCGGGTTGTCTTGGAAGATGGCGCGAAATTTAAAGGCAGCATTCAGATGGATCCTCAATCTTCCTCAGCATCCCCCGCCGCTTCGTCAAAACAATCTGTAAGTATCGATGATTCCAAAGAAACCAAAACAAAGTAGTTTTCTCTTCGGAAAGAAGCTGCTGGTTCTTAATTCTCTCTCGTAGGTTGAGGGCATATTATTGAAATGTTTAGCATAAAGAATGGACAAGACGGCGATGCTTCCAACAAAGAACTGTCGCCCAGACTGGGTTGTAACCTGATCGGTGAAGCGATAAGTGATATTGATTCTAGACGTGAGTTGGTTGTGCTTGACGTGGGTGCCGCGGCTTCGTCAACAGTTAATTTTTTCTCAGAAAAGAAAATACGCCTCTTTTTCCCCGACCTTCACAACGCAGACTTTATCTCCGGATCGCAACCTGACTTGCATAGTTCAGATTTGGTAAGTCTGTTCAGTCGTGCAATGAATGTAACGCCAGATTTGCAGCTTGACTACTGCTTTTTTTGGGATATTTTTAGTTTTTTGAAGCGATCGTATATTCTGGCTATGTTGCAGGCGCTTAGTCCGAATCTTGGCGAAAAAACAAGAGGATATTGTATAGGTAATATGCATGGCCTAGATATGCCAAACTGTGAATATGGAATAGCCGACACCTGCGTTTTAACCCAAGCCAATCGAAATGGTCCATCCTTAAAAACATATGCTCATAGTCTCAGCGAGCTTACTTCTCTNNTAAAACCGTTTGTTATTNCAAAGAATCGCTTNCTNGTTAAGGGCAGAATAGAATACTTGCTTGTCGATNGCTCGTTATCTNCTGAANCCTCNNCGCCAATGTTTCTTTGAATTTTCATGGTATGCTCNAGATNGAATTAACAGATGANAAATTTTTAAANGAGCGCTGTNAANTTTTGTCACTAACTAAACAGCNGATATGTTTAAATACNNTNCTATCNATCGATTGCGGCGGAAAATCTTGAATTATAGAAATAACATTAACAAATAATCTGCCAATAATTTATATGGCTCGGGGTAAGAATGATGGCGAGACGATCTCAAGTAGTTGATGAAAATTCACCAAAGCGAACCAACAAAGATAAAGTACCTCTCCGTTTTGTCACTGCTGCGTCGCTTTTTGACGGTCACGATGCGGCAATCAATGTTATGCGCAGAATGATTCAAGGCGGCGGCGCTGAAGTGGTGCATTTGGGGCATAACAGAAGTGTTGAAGACGTCGTTCGAGCTGCCATTCAAGAGGATGCAGACGCCATTGCTATGAGTTCTTATCAAGGTGGGCACATGGAATATTTTAGCTACATGTTGCAACTGCTAAGAAAAAATAATGCCTCACATATAAAGGTTTTTGGCGGCGGCGGCGGCACAATAACGCTGGAAGAGATAGATCAACTAGAAAATGAAGGTGTGGATAAGATTTANCACCCCACNCACGGTATGNAGTTGGGGTTAGTCGGGATGATAGAGGATCTTATCACCCGAGCGAGCAGGGACAGGCTCGCGGGNCTGCCTCCAGAAAAGATTTCTATTGACAACGAAATCTCGGTTGCTCAAACGATTTCTTCGATAGAGGAAGGTTTTTTTGACGACGATGAGTTGTCGCGCATGAGGAAAACATGGATGTTGCAGGCTGGGGAAACTCCCGTCATGGGTGTGACTGGAACCGGAGGGGCAGGGAAAAGCAGCACTGTCGACGAACTTCTTGGTCGTTTCTTGCGGCATCGGCCAGATATGCGCGTAGCAGTTTTAGCGGTCGACCCAACACGGAGGCGTACGGGGGGAGCCTTGCTGGGTGACCGAATCAGAATGAACACGCTGTCTTCGCGAAATATTTACATGCGCTCAATTGCAACGCGCAGGCAGCATCTCTCGACCAGCAAAATGCTAGGCGACATTATTTTATTCCTGAAATCCTTGGCTTATGATCTTATTTTGGTCGAGACTGCTGGTATCGGGCAGTCAGATTCAGAGATTGTTGATTTAGTGGATTTCGCCCTTTATATCATGACCAGCGACTATGGTGCTGCGAGTCAGCTTGAAAAAATTGATATGCTTGATTACGCCGACATGATCATTTTGAATAAATTTGATAGGCGTGGTTCGGAAGACGCGCTCAGAGACATCCGTAAACAGTGGCAACGCAACCACAACGCCTTCCAGAACAAACTGGAGGATATTCCGGTATATCCCACTATCGCCAGCCAGTTCAACGATCCCGGTGTCAATTGGGCTTTTGAAAATTTGTGTAGGCTAATTGTTGAAAAGAAGACCTTGGATAAGGCGGTTTGGCTGAGTGGACTAACTAATTCTGATGAAACTGCCGAAAAACAGAGGAAAGCACATGAACCGAAATCCGTAGCGCTGATTCCCGGGAGCAAGATTCGATATCTCGCAGAAATCAGCGAGCAAGCGCGTGAGATCAAAAGAAAAAATGTCACTCAAGCGGAAATCGCATCGCAAGCGTTTAAATATTACGAAGCATTGCGAATAGTAGATGAGGAACAGTTGCCTAATGCCTTGGAAGCTTATTCGTCGTCAATGCTTCAAGATCAGAATGACGCAACAATTCACGCGCTGCGCCAGAATTACCAATCAGCACTTAATGGGCTGGATGCTGAATCGATTAATTTATTGAAGGAATGGCCAAAACGGAAAAATGCTGTTGAAACTGAGAAATATTCTTACAAGGTGCGAGGAAAAGAAGTAACGGGAAGGAATTTAGTTGAGTCTTTGAGCGGTTTGCAAATACCTAAAATCGCTACGCCAAAATTCAATGACTGGGGAGAGCAGTTGAAGTTTTTGCTGGCTGAGAATTTGCCTGGTGCTTATCCCTTCACCGCGGGCGTGTTCCCTTACCGTCGTTCTGGCGAGGATCCCACGCGAATGTTTGCTGGTGAGGGTACGCCGGAGCAGACTAACCGACGATTTCATTATTTATCTAAAGGTCAGGACGCTACGCGGCTCTCAACTGCTTTTGATTCCGTTACTCTTTACGGATCTGATCCTGATTTACGGCTAGATATTTGGGGAAAGATTGGAAACGCTGGAGTCAGCGTGGCGACTCTGGACGACATGAAAAAACTCTTTTCCGGNTTTGATCTGTGTGCACCGGCTACTTCNGTTTCCATGACTATTAACGGNCCCGCACCTATGATACTTGCTTTTTTTATGAACGCCGCAGTCGATCAGCAGGTCGAGAAGTACCTTAAGGAAAATGACAGCTGGAATTCTGCAGAAAAAGTTATAAATGAGTTTTTCAAAGACCGAGAAAGGCCCCATTATGAGGGAGAATTGCCGGAAACTCACGACGGACTTGGGCTTGGATTGCTCGGTATGAGTGGCGAACAATTGGTGTCGAGAGATATCTATGTCAGCATTCGTCAGAAAACTTTAAGCGCCGTGAGAGGCACTGTTCAGGCCGACATACTCAAAGAAGATCAAGCGCAGAACACCTGCATCTTTTCTACTAATTTTGCAATGCAAATGATGGGAGATATGCAGTTATACTTTATAGAAAATAATGTTAGGAATTATTATAGCGTTTCNGTGAGCGGCTACCANATCGCNGAAGCGGGTGCCAATCCGATATCTCAATTAGCTTTTACACTTTCAAATGGCTTCACACTTGTCGAGTATTACTTGTCTCGAGGGATGAATGTGGACGACTTTGTTCCAAATTTTAGTTTCTTTTTTTCTAACGGAATGGACCCGGAATATACTGTAATGGGCAGGGTTGCTCGCAGGATTTGGGCGCGAGCTATGAAAGAAAGATATGGAGCGGGTCCACGCAGTCAAAAATTGAAATATCACATCCAAACATCTGGCAGAAGTTTGCATGCTCAAGAGATGAGCTTTAATGATATTCGCACTACTTTGCAAGCTCTTTATGCAATCTTTGATAATACGAATAGCCTTCATACTAATGCTTATGACGAGGCTATCACGACTCCGACTGAGGAATCGGTTCGCCGTGCTGTGGCAATCCAATTGATTATAAATCGNGAGTTTGGCTTGAACTTTTGCGAAAATCCTTGGCAAGGATCATTCATTGTGGACCAGCTTACCGATATGGTTGAGGAGGCAGTTTATAAAGAATTTGAAAACATATCCGACCGGGGTGGTGTCCTCGGTGCCATGGATACAATGTACCAGCGCGGCAAAATTCAGGAAGAGAGTATGTATTATGAACGCAAGAAGCATGACGGTAGTCTAGCTATTATCGGAGTGAATACTTTCCTTCCAGAAGAAGGCGCTGAAGAGGTAATAGAGGGCCGAGAATTGGCGCGCTCGGATGAAGCAGACAAGCAAATGCAGGTAGATAATTTGGAAAAGTTTAAGAAATCCAATCACGAGCGTTATCTATTCGCGTCTGACCAACTAAAAGCCTCAGCGCTGAACCGCGAGAATGTTTTTCAGGCTCTAATGGAAGCGTCAAAGCATTGTACGCTGGGACAGATGACTGAAGCTCTTTACAGTGTGGGAGGCTTATATCGAAGGAACATGTGACGCCACAGACCCACGTTGTTCAGTATTTCAATTTTTGAGTAAATAGTTTGCCGTCTCCCATCCTGACAAAAAAGCACCCTCTATTCGTGGGCCTGCGAAAGCATCCCCTGCGAAAATTAACTTGGGAGCCTCTTTGGCCACTATAAATGGCTCAGTATGGGTCGTGACAGGTTTACTGTACTTCCAGAAGTGCGTTTGATATTTGGTTGCATTTGCTCCGATCCATGGGTTGGCATACTGAATGAGTCGCTCTGCCAGATGCGATTTCTGCTCGTGAGAATATTTGGAGCTATATTCGGCACTGGCATGAATTGTTACGGCGGGCACTGGTGATATGCCCTTTTGTTGGTTGTCGCTAATCCAGTCTATGGCATGGTGAGGTGGAATGATTGCTCCCGGCTGTGGTATTTTGCTAGAAGTTTCAAGCAAAGCCATTACGGCAAAACATGAATCGTAAGTAATTTGTTCAAGCGTTTCACGGATGTGAGCCGTCAAGGGACTTCGGCCAATGTCGATTAAGTCGAGAGATTGAGGAATCGGTGCTGTCAAAATCAAGGCCTCGGCACTGATTTGCCCTCGATTGCTAATAAATAAGTCCCAATGATCAGATTGCACTGCGACCTTTTCGACACGACAAGAAGCGCAGATTTCGACCTGTCGTCCAAGTTCCAGCGCTAATGCTCTCATATTTGGAACACCCCTCCAGCGTGGGAGCTCGTAAGTCTGTCCATCTACCTTTCGGTACCATTCTTTGACAAGTCCTAATTCGCGCCAAATGCTGACTTGATCAGCAAATCTATGGTCGCGAGCCGTCAAGAACTGCCCGCCTTTGTCAAAATGCGCTTCCTCTATTCTATGATCCGCGAGCCGTCCTCCTGCTAGCCTGCCTTTGTCTAAGACTAAAACCTGTTTCTGTTGCGCCAATAACGAAGCAGCAGTAAGCCCGGTCAAACCGGCCCCAACCACTACCACCTCAAAAGATTTTTCCTTAAGCTGTGATGGAATTTTCATCTTATTTCTTTGGTTTTGCTCCGGATCTGCTGCCGTTTTTCGATTTCGCCGTGAGTTTGAGGTTGATCTTTTTCAGCTTAGGCTTTGAGAAAAGTATTTGGTCTATAGTTGAAACAAGTCTTTGGGTCTTTTTTCTAAACGATGGGACTGTGTTAAGAGACTTGTAAGCCAGAGAGTATATGGCTGGGCCTGTTTGAAAATCATCTTTATATTGTCATCATTTCTCTGTTCTCGGAACGCGCGTCTAAAGGCCGGTGAATAATAAAGTGGTTTGCCCAAATAAGCACTCTCTTTTTGCAAAGCGAACCTCAGCTCATTGAACTCATCTCGGCTGTCAACGAGGTTAGGAAGGATCACTAGGGCGGGCGGAGGAAAAGAGCGGCGGTTCTCGTGCGTTTGAAAAAGACGATGAAGCTTTTCTAGATATTTTCTAGTCGCAAATATGTCTGCATCACTCATTGAAGTTGGAATCAACAGCACGTCACAATGGAACAGAAAAGAACTCTTGTTCGGTTCTATTCCAGCAGGGCTATCGATTACAGCAAACCGCTTTTTATACCTTCGGCTCCGCTGCGAATGGATATGATTAATAATACTCTCGTTGTTTGGAGAACCATCCTCATAATTTTTACTATCACTCACTACTGAAAAACGGGAGTCGCAGAAACGTTTTAGTGAGTCACTGCTGGTAGCTTGGGGATCCAAATCAATCAGGCTGACGCTTGCATCTCTGTGACGCGTGGCCAGACCTAATGCCATAAGTAGCGCAAGTGTACTCTTTCCGACTCCTCCTTTGGAGTTAGCGAATGCCACTGTTTTGGGTCGGATATTAAATCTTGGTCCCGTATCTGACAAAACTCTAGTCACGGTTTGCCTCAAGAAAGATAAAGCTATCTATGTGTTGAGTTCTTCAGTGTCCGGGTCCATATTTAAGCCGGCGTTAAATGCTTCTAATCGGCTCGAGACCTCGGGTTTTTTTGAGCCCTGATCCCAGTCAGTGGTAATTTCTCCTATTAATTTCGCTCCCTCTTCAGTTTGAATGGAGCCATATTGGATTTTTCCTCTAATGCGTCCAGAGGAGCACACCGTCAATTTGCCCGTGAGGGATAGGGTATCTTCCACTGTACCCTCAATTGTAGCAGTCTCTCCCGAAATATCCCCTTGCACTACACCATCAACACCTACTATCAAATGTTTTACAGAAACTTTACCCACGATTTTTCCATCAATGCGAGCAGTGCCATCAATTGCCAGAGATGCCCCCTCCAGATGGGTGGCCGGTCCAACATAAAACTCGAATTCTTTATCATATTGCGTCACTTGAAATCTCCCTTGCAAGCGCTACTGATCTGCCATATTTTTCGCATAAAAAACAGTTTTAGTAACTACTTTGATTAATTTAACCTTCTCGATCAATATTCGGGATATTAGCACAAGAAAGTCAAGCTGTGCCCATTTAATAAACTCTGATGACAGCTGAGAGACGCACCAAGTGGTCCTATTTTATAGTAGAATCAACTCGTTGTTGGAGCTTTTTGACTAATATCTGATTGGCTTGCTTTGGGTTGGCTTGTCCCTTCGAGGCACTCATTATTTGTCCCATAAAAGCGCCGAGTTTTTTCTTTCGGCGCTTTTCATCGGTGACAATATATTCCTCAACCAGCGGTTGGTTAATATTAATCACGTTAGTGACTACTCTCTCTAATGCATCAAGATCCGAAATCTGCTTAAAACCTCTCTCTTCAATTATCTCGTCAACTCCATTTCCGCCATTCCAAATCGTTTCAAAAATTTCTTTGGCCATCTTGCCTGATATTATGTCGTCGGCAAGACGCATGATTAAAAGGCCCAGTTGATCTGCAGAAACAGGGCAGTCACCTACGTCCATATCTTCGCTGTTAAGCCGAGCTAACAGTTCGCCTGTCACCCAATTTGCGGCAAGTTTTGGCAGGCCGCTTCCTATGGCTACTTGCTCAAAATAATCCGCCAGAGCCTTTTGATTGGCTATAGTTTTTGCGTCTGCAGGAGAAATCATATATGTGTCTATCAGTCTGCTTAAACGTTTATCTGGCAANTCAGGTAATGACTGACGAAGAGATTCAAGTTGTTTTTTTGTTACCACAAGAGGCAGAAGATCTGGGCAAGGGAAATAGCGATAGTCATTTGCTTCTTCTTTACTCCTCATCGCCCGGGCGCGCTTATTTTCCCCATTATAAAGACGGGTTTCTTGGAGTATAGACCCCCCTCCTTCGAGAATTTCGATCTGTCGATCTGCTTCAAGAATTATGGCCTCTTCCATAAATTTAAAAGAATTTAGATTTTTTGTTTCAGTTCGGGTCCCCAGTNTTTCCTCACCCCAGGGTCTGACAGAGACGTTAACATCAAAACGCATTGAACCTTCAGCCATGTGGCCATCACAAATCCCGATTGATGTAACTATCCTATGCAATTTCTTCGCGAATACTACTGCTTCCGAAGCACTTGAAATGTCTGGTTCAGTGACAATCTCGATTAGTGCAGTGCCAGCGCGGTTGAGGTCTATTCCTGAATAGTTACCGCCAAAACGTCCCTCATGAAGTGACTTCCCGGCGTCCTCCTCCAAATGGGCGTGGTGAATGCGGATGAGCTTTTTACTTCCATCTGAAAGCTCTATATCGATAGCAGCTTTGCCTATAATCGGTTTATCTAGTTGGGTGGTTTGATAACCTTTGGGAAGGTCAGGATAGAAATAGTTCTTGCGCTCAAAAACTGACACTGGGGGAATCTGCGCGTCTATCGCTAATCCAAATAACAGAGCATGATTTACCGCTTGTTGATTGATAACGGGTAAAGTTCCCGGCATAGCTAAATCTATCGCACATGCTTGAGAATTAGGAGGTGCTCCAAACTGTGTGCTTGCACCGGAGAATAACTTGGAGCTAGTGCTGAGTTGCACGTGAATTTCCAATCCAATTACTACTTCCCAATTCATTATGAGACGCTCAATGGAAGCACGTTGTGCCAATTTGTTATGTTTTGAAATTGATGTGCAACATTTAGAATCTTTGATTCCTCAAAATAATTTCCGATCAGTTGGAGGCCTACCGGATCTCCTCCGATTAAGCCACAAGGTATTGACATTCCGGGGAGGCCGGCAAGGTTTGTTGCTATGGTATAAATGTCCTCGAGGTACATTGCTACCGGATCTCCGCCCTTAGAACCAAACTCGAATGCTGGTGATGGACAGGTAGGCCCTGCAATTAGGTCGACTTTTTCGAGTGATGCTGCAAAGTCACGTTGAATTAGCTGACGGGCTTTTTGGGCTTTTAAATAGTAGGCGTCATAGTAGCCCGCGGATAAGCAGTAAGTACCGATCAATATCCTGCGTTGCACCTCTTCCCCAAAAGCCTCACCCCGAGTTCTGCAGTAAAGATCATTTAGATCGACGGGATCATCGCAACGATAACCATAGCGGACTCCATCGAATCGGGAGAGATTTGCTGAAGCTTCCGCCGGCGCAATAACATAGTAAGCAGGCACAGAAAGATGACTATTTGGGAGATTTATCTCAACTAATTCGGCTCCCAGATCCACAAGATTATTTAAGGCTCCTCGAACGGCTCGCTCAACTTCAGCATTTAATCCCGAAGAGAAATATTCTTTAGGTAGGCCCACTTTCAACCCCTTGATTGAGTCGTTTAATGAGGCAACGTAGTTTGGTACTGCTTGGTTTACAGAAGTAGAATCGCGAGGATCATAGCTTGCCATGCAATTAAGCAAGATAGCGCAATCTTCCGCGGTTCTAGCGATTGGACCGCCTTGATCTAAACTTGAAGCAAAGGCTATCATACCCCATCGAGAAACTCTGCCGTAAGTAGGTTTGAGTCCGCTGACCCCACAAAGCGCTGCTGGTTGTCTAATCGAACCACCTGTGTCAGTGCCGGTGGCTCCGGGTGCAAGCCGAGCTGCAACTGCGGCTGCTGAGCCTCCTGAGGAGCCTCCCGGGACCTTTCTGGTGTTCCACGGGTTTTTGACGGCTCCATAATAGCTAGTTTCATTAGAAGATCCCATGGCAAATTCATCCATGTTTGTTTTGCCTAGCATCACTGCGCCCATCTCTTTGAAGTTCTTTACAACGGTTGCCGTGTAAGGGGGAACAAAATTACTTAGCATGCGAGACCCGCACGTGGTCAAGATGCCCTCGGTACAGAAGATGTCCTTATGCAATATAGGTATTCCACAGAGGTCCGTCATAGCACCGTTTTGAATCGATCTATCTGCCTCGTCAGCCTCTTTTAAAGCTGAATCCTCAGCAATGGTGATCAGTGCGTTAATTTCAGGGTTGAGGGTGGAAATTCTACAAAGAAAATGTTCTGTCAGCTCTCTACTCGAGAAAGCCTTTAATCGTAATCCTTCATTCAACTGGGCAATAGACATGTTATGCATAGAGGAAAACCCTAATCAATGACCTTTGGAACCAAATAAAGGCCATCATGAGTGTGTTGACTAAGACTCTGGAACCGCTCCCGCATATCGGTTTCTGTAATTCCGTCATCGCGTGCCCGCTGAATTGCGTTCAGGGGATGGGCCATGGGTTCCACCATCGATGTGTCGGCCTCTCCCAATTGATTAACCAAATCGAGAACGCTGTGTAAGCGTTCACTTATCGAGCCAATGGAAGACGTTTCAATTTGTATTCGAGATAGTACTGCTAGCTTTTCGATATCTTCCGTGCTTAAAGTCATTTCCATCCTCGCGCTTTTAAAATCATAGTTTATATTCTCAATAACATTAACGCTACATAAACAACAGTTTGGTTTAAGTTACTTCTATATCAGAAAAATATTGTTCATATCTTTAGCTATTTGATCGTTCGAGAATGTTTTTTTTCAGCTAATTGCAGCTCATTTGTAACAAATTGGGTTATATCATCGCGAAAACGGTATAGTTGCTTGCCCTGCGAGGAAAGCACTGTTATCTTTATCGGCCTATTACTCTCCCTTGAACCAGCGGAGCAACATTTTCTCTTAGCTAGGGGATATACACAAATGTTACTCAAAAAAATTCGGGGCTTTTTCTCTAGCGATTTATCCATCGATTTAGGTACAGCCAACACTTTGATTTATGTTCCTGAAAGAGGAATTGTGTTGAATGAACCATCAGTAGTTGCTATCAGGCATCACATGGGCCAAAAAGTGGTCGAGGCTGTTGGTATTGATGCCAAGAGAATGTTAGGTCGAACTCCCGGCAACATAACCGCTATAAGGCCATTGAAAGATGGAGTAATTGCTGACTTTCAGGTCACCGAGAAGATGCTGCAGCACTTTATTAAAAAGGTCCATGCTGATACTCTTTCTAACAATTTTTTGCCGCCCAGTCCCAGGGTTTTGATATGTGTACCGTGCATGGCAACCGAGGTTGAAAAGCGAGCTATCAAAGAGTCAGCTTTTAGCGCTGGTGCTCGCGAAGTGTTTTTGATTGAAGACCCCATGGCAGCCGCCATTGGAGCAGGTTTGCCGGTCGAGGAGGCAGTTGGATCAATGGTAGTTGATATAGGGGG
>NZJL01000066.1 GCA_002692165.1 Porticoccaceae bacterium | reverse complement strand
TCGCATCACCGTTACCGTCTCACTTAAGCCAATTCCAAATTAAAAAGTTGTAATATTGTAAAAGTGTATTATTCTAGCACGGTTATAGAACTTTGTTCATGGTCAAAACCATGATTCGGAGCCGCTGCATTCTTGCTGTTCTACGAAACCGTTGAAGCCATCATGAGATTGTGATGCACTTAGCCACTCGCAGCACCTCTAGAGGTTTCTTAGTGGGATATCTTGTCATCGATGCAATTCAAATCTCTTTTGCCGCCCCTAGGGACAGAATTTTAGTTGCGCTGCGCTCATTCGGCCCCATCAACCTAAAAGTAATTGCTATGTGAATAGGTCAATCAAAACTTTGTTGCTTACTCATGTACCGGTGTTTTTTACATCGATGATCTATGGCTGTGCAGGCGATAGTGGGAGTGACATCGACATGCCAGTCTCCTCAACTGTTCAGGAAATTGCCTCCGAACTGCTAGCTGAAGACTCAACAGAAGTTACCTGGGATCTCGGAGTCTTTGAATCTTGGCGAAATCTTTCGCAAGTTTGCGTAAACCCAAGAAATAATGAAAATTATAATGACCGGCTTGGCACAGTAGCGCATGAGAATAATTGGATAAGATCATACAGTGATGACACTTACCTGTGGTACCAAGAATTGCCTGACATAGACCCCAGAATAGTTCCAACCACTTCAGAATATTTTGAGCTGATGAAAACGGACTCTTTGTCAGAGAGCGGGGCCCCAAAAGACAAATACCATTTCACCGAAGATACGGAAACCTGGAATGACTACTTTCAGCGCGGAGCAAATGTTGGTTATGGCATGAGACTCGCCTCGTCGACAGAATCTGGTGAAGCATATCGTCTATTCGTGTTATATAGTGAACCACAATCGCCAGCGGCAATCGCCTCGCTTAAGCGAGGTACTGAGATCATATCCATTAACAACGAGGCGGTCTCAGGCGGTTTATCCCAGAGCATGTATGATTCCCTATTCCCCGGGGAGGTTGGTGAGGAAAACTCCTTCGAGGTGATACTTCGCGGCTCAGATCAATCGCAAGAGCTTAATATTACAAGCTCCGAAATAGTTATAACACCGGTTCAAAAGGTGAGCATCTTTGATCATGGAGGCGCAACAGTGGGCTACCTTCTTTTCAACCAGCATATTGCTTCAGCTGAAAAATATCTCGTTGAAGCAATTGAGGTATTCAAAGACAGTAGCATCGACCATCTAATTTTAGACATGCGTTACAACGGGGGCGGCTATCTCCGCATCGCGAGCCAGCTGGCATACATGATTGCTGGTCAGCCAGCTATCAACAGAGTTTTCGACAGATCAACTTTTAATGACAAACACCCTTTTTTAAATCCAATCACACAAGAAAGAATTGACGATGGTACATTTCTCACAACAACTCAAGGTATGTCTTTAACTGCGGGTGATCCATTGCCTGCATTAGACCTCGAAAAAGTTTACGTACTGAGCACCGATCAAACCTGCTCTGCGAGCGAGGCTCTAATAAATGGGCTCAGAGGGATAGACATCGAAGTAGTGCTGATTGGTGGGGCCACTTGCGGCAAGCCCTATGGGTTTTATGGAATAGACAACTGCGGAACCACTTATCTAACGATCCAAATCAAAGGCACCAATGCGAAGGGATTCGGTGACTTCAGTGATGGATTTATCCCCAGCCAAACTAATGTACCACTCTCAGCGTCAGTCGGCGGCTGCGCTGCAATAGACTCTATTTTTGGAGAGCCGTTAGGACAAAGAGGGGAACCTCTGCTATCAACTGCTCTTCATTACATTGATAATGAGGCGTGCCCAGATTCTCAAACTATTCATAAAAAACAAAAAACTAGTTTAAGGATAAAATCAGGCGTCGGAGACAGAGAACAAGAATCCAAATGGGCAGTAAAACTGCTATAGATTTCTCGATTTTAACCAAGATAATCTAAGACAACTCGGAGCATTCTTCTAATTGGTTCCGCAGCCCCCCAAAGCAATTGATCTCCTGTCGTAAATGCAGATATATATCTGCCTCCGATATTCATTTTACGTATTCTGCCAACGGGAACTGCTAGGCTGCCTGCAACAGCAGCAGGAGTCAATCTTTCAAGTGTCGCATGTTTCTCATTGGGCACGATATCGGCCCAAGGATTACTCTCCAATATCAAATCTTCAATATCGGCAACGTCTAAATTTTCACGCAGCTTAATCGTTAAAGCTTGGCTGTGGCATCGCATCGCACCAACCCGCACACACAAACCGTCCAAGCGGATAGCACTCTCGTTATTACCAAGAATCTTATTTGTTTCGATTTCATTTTTCCATTCCTCCTCACTTTGTCCATTCTCTTTTAAGTCACCGATCCATGGCAGAAGACTCCCTCCGAGAGGAAAACCCCAATTGTCAACAGGGAAAGCTTCAGAACGCACGCATTGCGTTACTGCTTTGTCAATATCTAAAATACCTAATTCAGGATTATCGATGCGGGCTCCGACTGAAGAACTGATCGCGCTCATCTGAAGAATTAATTCCCGCATGTGTTTTGCACCAGCGCCCGAGGCCGCTTGATATGTCATCGCACTTGCCCATTCAACCAAATTTGATTTAAATAATCCTCCGAGACCCATCAACATTAGGCTTACAGTGCAATTTCCGCCAATGAAGTCTCTCACTCCGTTGATGAGGCTCTCTTGAATTAGTCCAAGGTTGACCGGATCTAAGACAATCATTGTATGATCCTTCATTCGCAATGCCGATGCCGCATCAATCCAGTATCCGCTCCATCCAGATCGACGAAGTTTGTAATAAACATCATTGGTATAACGACTTCCCTGGCAGGTAATAATAATATCCATGCCCTTCAGAGCTGCAATATCGAAAGCTTCTATTAAAACAGATGTCTCACCAGCCACTTCTGGTGAATTCTGGCCCGCTTGAGATGTAGTAAAAAAGAATGGTTCTATCAAATCAAAATCTTTCTCCTCCCGCATCCTTGCTACCAGGACCGACCCGACCATCCCGCGCCAACCGACTAGACCAATTTTTCTCATAAGTTTTTAGCTAGCACCATGTTGTTAAGAGGTTATGATCGCTGCCATGATAGCACTTCCCATTTCAGAAGTGGTTGCTGGGATTGTTCCATCAGTTAGTATGTCGCCCGTTCGAAGACCTCTATCAAGCACCCGACCGACGGCCTCCTCAATTAACTCTGCCGCGTCAGGCGCTCCCAGAGAATATCGGAGTAGCAACGCGACAGATAGAATGGTGGCTAGAGGATTAGCAACATTTTTACCAGCAATATCTGGTGCCGANCCATGGCAAGGTTCATACATGCCGAAGCCTGTTTCATTTAACGATGCAGAAGGCAACATACCAATTGATCCTGTCAGCATGGCAGCAATATCCGAGAGTATATCGCCAAACATATTTCCCGTTACAATAACGTCAAACTGACTAGGTTCATTAACCAACTGCATAGCAGCATTATCCACATACATGTGACTCAATGAGACAAGAGGATAGTCAGCGCTCATCTCGGATATTACCTTACGCCATAGAATTGTTGCCTCAAGAACGTTAGATTTATCGACGGAACAAAGACGTTTCCCTCGCTTCATTGCAGCTTCGAAAGCAATCTCTCCGACCCGTCGAATCTCTGATTCAGAGTATTTGTAGGTATTAAATCCCTCTCGCTCACCACTCTCCAAAGTTCTGAAACCTCTCGGCTCACCAAAGTAAATACCTCCAACTAGCTCTCTGACAATAAGTATATCCAAATCTTGAATCACTTCGGGTTTGAGAGATGACGCAGATACAAGTTGTGGATACATTACTGCGGGTCGGAGATTTGCGAAGAGATTTAACTCATGACGGATTTTTAGAAGACCGCTCTCTGGTCTGACTTCTCGATCGCAATCGTCCCACTTTGGTCCGCCCACAGCACCTAGCAAAACCGCGTCGGAATTGCGGGCTACCGCCAAGGTGGCTGGCGGACATGGATCCCCTGTAGCATCAAGCGCAGCACCCCCCAGCAAACCATACCGAACCTCAATATCAAGATCAAAACGCTCGCTCACTGTTTCAAGCACCTTGATACCCTCACTTATAATCTCGGGACCAATATTGTCTCCGGGCAGAACATAAACCGATTTTTTCACTCAATCGCTCCGAATATCCACGGATGTTGTCTGGCTCTTTCTAATTCATATCGTTTAATATTTTCTGAGCTTTGCAAAGTCAACCCTATCTCATCAAGACCCTTTATCAAATAATCCCGGCTAAAGTTGTCTATGTAGAACTTGAATATTTCTCCAGAATCCGAGGCAACTTCTGATTTTACAAGGTCNACGGACAAATGAAATCCATTGGTTATATAGAGTTCTTGAAATAGATGTTCAACATCTTCTTCACTCAGAATGACTGGTAACAAGCCATTTTTAAGACAGTTGTTATAAAAAATATCGGCAAAGCTTGGAGCAATAATCACGCGAAATCCGTAATCATCGAGCGCCCAAGGAGCATGTTCTCTGCTTGATCCACAGCCGAAATTTTTTCTGGCTAATAGAATCGATGCCCCTGCATACCGAGATTCATTTAATGCAAAATTCATATTTCGGGGTCTGGTCGAGCAATCTTTTCCTGGTTCACCCTCATCAAGGTAACGCAGTTCATCGAAAAGGTTTACACCAAAACCGCTTCTCTTAATCGACTTAAGAAATTGCTTGGGGATAATCATATCTGTGTCAACGTTAGCGCGATCCATCGGACCAACCAATCCGTTGTGCTTTGAAAAAGCTCTCACTGATCCGCCTCCGCAAGCATAATTCTGACGTCCACAATGTGACCCGACACTGCAGCCGCAGCAGCCATCGCTGGACTCATGAGATGTGTGCGGCCACCAATACCTTGCCGACCTTCAAAGTTCCGATTTGAGGTTGAAGCACAATGCTCTCCCGAACCAAGTTTGTCTGCATTCATAGCTAAGCACANGGAGCANCCGGGCNCCCGCCATTCCATGCCCGCATCTAAAAAAATCTCGTGTAACCCTTCAGCCTCGGCTTGCGTTTTCACCATCTGAGAACCGGGCACAATTAACACTTGTTTTACCGACGCTGCTTTCTTGCGGCCCTTTGCTATTAATGCAGCGGCGCGCATATCTTCAATCCTTGAGTTAGTGCATGAGCCTATGAATACTCTATCAATCGATATGCTTGAGATTAGTTGTCCCTCCTCGAGCCCCATATATTCCAGAGCCCTCTTCAAGCTTTTTTTCTGCTCTGACGTTGTCTGGTTAGAGAGCAAAGGAACATTTCCAGAAACCACAGAAACCATCTCAGGGGACGTTCCCCAGCTTACCTGAGGAGCTATTTCATCTGCGTTAATTTCCACCTCTAGGTCAAAACGGGCGTCAGAGTCACTAATCAGCGTTTTCCAATAACTTATTGCTTGATCCAATAAATCGCCTTTGGGGGCGAATTGACGGCCTTCCACGTAGTCAATAGTCTTATCATCAACAGCCATTAAGCCAACCTTGGCACCTGCCTCGATAGCCATATTACAAACAGTCATTCTTCCTTCAATCGACATCGACGCAAAAGTGCTTCCAGCAAACTCAATGGCATAACCGCCCCCGCCAGCAGTACCGATTTTTCCAATGATTGCCAAAACAATGTCTTTGGGCGTCACACCAAAACCTAGTTCTCCAACAACGGTTACCCTAAGATTCTTCATCTTTTTAGCGACAAGACACTGAGTAGCGAGCACATGCTCCACCTCACTTGTCCCAATCCCATGCGCCAAGCACCCCAACGCACCATGCGTAGCGGTATGTGAATCGCCGCATACTACCGTCATGCCAGGCATTGTGACGCCTAGCTCAGGACCCATCACGTGAACAATGCCTTGCCCAGGCGCATTCATTTTAAACTCTTTTATTCCATAAAAATCGCAATTGTCGTCCAACGTCTGAACTTGGATACGTGATGTTTGGTCAGAGATACCTGACACACCTGCTTCCCTTTCCTCACGATCTGTCGGAATGTTGTGATCGGGGGTCGCAATATTCATATCAAGCCGCCAAGGTTTCCTTTCAGCCAAGCGAAGCCCCTCAAATGCCTGAGGAGAAGTTACCTCATGGAGAATGTGACGATCAATGTAAAGCAAGGCTGAACCATCATCTCGCTCAACAACAAGATGGCTGTCCCAAAGTTTGTCATATAGAGTTTTGCCTGCCATAGAAATCACCCTTTACAAGTCTTTTAAAACAGCTCCCCCCGCTAAACTTTTTTGCGAAAAGAAAAAAATTTCCGATCAATTTTTACAAATTAGACTGAGAAACCGATTTTTTCAACGCTCTAGAAGCAAGCGATTTATCAAATAGGATCTAGTGTACCTTTAACGTCGGAATTCTGACCACGATGTCTTAGAAAGTGATCCATTATGGTGATGGCCAACATCGCTTCGGCAATAGGTACAGCTCTTATACCGACACAAGGATCATGCCTTCCAGTGGTGCTAATGTCCACTGCATCACCTCTGGCATTGATAGAACGACCAGAGACTCTGATACTCGAAGTAGGCTTTAAGGCCAAGTTCGCAGTAATAGTTTGTCCAGTAGAAATACCCCCAAGCACACCGCCTGAATTGTTTGACAAGAAGCCTTTTGGAGAGAGTTCATCTCGATTTTCGGTTCCCTTTTGTTTTACAGAACAAAAGCCTGCGCCAAGCTCAACGCCTTTTACAGCATTAATGCCCATAAGGGCATGGGCTATATCGGCATCAAGTTTATTAAACACCGGCTCACCCAACCCTACCGGCACATTTTTAGCAAGCACAGTAACCTGCGCACCGATTGAATTACCTTCTTTGATCAAATCTTGCATAAAAGACTCTAGCTGTTTGATCTTATTAGGATCAGGGAAGAAAAAACTATTTTGTTCAATCTCATCTCTGTCAAAATGGTCGTAAGCAATTGATCCGAGTTGCGACACGTAACCAAATATTTCGACGCTCAATTTTTCTAATAAAAATTTTTTGGCGATTGCTCCAGCCGCCACTCGCATAGTGGTCTCCCTTGCAGAACTGCGCCCGCCACCGCGATAGTCTCGCAAACCATATTTCTGAAAATACGTATAATCAGCGTGAGATGGACGGAATAAATCCTTGATCTTACTGTAGTCCTTGGGCTTTTGATCGATATTATCAATGATCATCCCGATTGGTGTTCCGGTAGTCTTGCCTTCAAAGGTCCCTGATAGTATCTTAACTTGATCTAGCTCACGACGTTGGGTCGTGTATCTAGACTTCCCCGGTTTGCGTCGATCTAAATCAGCTTGAAGATCTGACGCGTTTAATTCCAAGCCCGGCGGACAACCATCCACTATGCATCCTAGCGCCGGACCATGACTTTCGCCAAAAGTCGTCACTGAAAATAACTTCCCAAACGTGTTTCCTGACATTATTTTCCATCAATTAAAAAAATTGTTTTTATTATACGGTTTTTAGCTGCAAAAATTCCGGTTTTCGATTAATTGTTCGCGAGTTAAGACGAAAACTCCTGAATCTCCCTCATTGAAATCAATCCATAACAAAGGCAACTCCGGATAAGCTTGCTCGAGTGCCGCAGCTGAATGCCCCACCTCAACAATTAAAACACCCTCATCATGCAAATAAGACGCCGCTTCAGCCAAAATTTGGCGTACTAAATCAAGACCATCATCGCCAGAAACTAGCGCAACAACGGGCTCGGAAAAATACTCGCAGGGCATGTTTTGATAGTGCTGTGAATCAACATAGGGAGGATTTGAAACGATCAAGTCATATTTTTCTTTACCAATGTTAAGAAATAAATCGGATTCCAAAATTTGGATTCGATCCAGGCATTTATGATGTCGCACGTTTCGCCTTGCGACACTTAAGGCGCCCTCAGATATATCTGATATTGTTATGCGGGAGTTAGGAAATGCATATGCACAACTTATACCGATACAACCTGACCCGGTGCATAGGTCCAAAATGGAGGTTGGCGAAATTGAAACCCAGGGTTTAAATTCCTCTAATATGAGGCGACCAATGGGAGATCTGGGAATCAATACGCGTCGATCCACGTAGAATGGCAACCCACAAAAGTAAGCGCATGATGTTAGGTATGCCGAGGGTGTCCTACTTATCGCTCGTTCTCTGAAAAGGCTTCGAACCAAGAGCGCTTCCTCTTCAGATAGCCTTGAATTTAAGATACTGCGATCTTCGCAAATGCTCAAGTCCAGGGCATGTGACAATAGATAAACTGCCTCATCCCAGGCGTCGTAAAGACCATGTCCATGATGCACATTGTGCCGTTCGAAAAGATCTCTTCCTTCATAAAGCAGATCAGCTATTGATTTGTCGTTTGACACGAAGCCGCTCACGTTTAGCCCAGATAAAGGACGTCATACTATCCGAAAAAACGCCATCCGTTAAATATGGGGTAGAAATAAAGCTCGTTTTCATGGAGAATACTACATTGATAGATTTTTAATAGCAGAATTCTGAGGGGGATCGCTGCCGTTCGGCCGAAAAGGTACTCCCTACACTAACCATAAAAATCCTACAAGGAGAAAGTCTAGTCGAAGCTTTTTTTTGATCTAATGATGCAAAATCTTCGTTCATTCTTTTACAATCAGCACAGCTTGTACAAATATCGAAAATTAAAGGAAGCTCCATGAGTCTCACCATAGAAGGTCTCAAATACACCGATTATCTCTTGCCAGGGAACTGCTCTCCAGAAGCCAACTTAGTCAAAGAAGCATTGGTTTCAAAGGGATTAGAAACTCCCACGATAGACAATGGTCTGTCGCGTGACGAAAAGTATAATCTAATAAAAGCTTCCATGACTGATGTGGTCGCAACATTAGGCTTGGATCTCAATGACGACAGTTTAGCAGAAACACCCCATAGAATTGCTAAAATGTATGTAGACGAAGTGTTCGGCGGTCTCGACTATGGTAATTTCCCCAAAATAACAGCCATAGCTAATAAGATGCGTGTCGAAGAAATGATCAAAGTTGATAATATCAGCGTCACGAGCACTTGCGAGCACCATTTTGTTACGATTGATGGAGCCTCTAGAGTCGGATATATCCCGAGAGACAAAATAATCGGTTTGTCAAAAATTAATAGAATAGTTCGGTTTTTTGCCCAAAGACCCCAAGTTCAAGAAAGATTGACGCAGCAGATATTAGTAGCCTTGCAGACTTTGCTTGGAACAGACGACGTAGCCGTTACCATAGATGCGACTCATTACTGTGTAAAGTCCCGAGGCGTCATGGATACGAATTCGTCGACTCAAACAACAGCGCTCGGCGGTCGGTTCAAGGACGACCATATAACCCGATCAGAATTCTTGAGTTAGCCTGCAATCCCTGAAGTCATAAATGCCATTCCCATAGATGAGTCTTTTTAGGGAGATTTAACTCAATGCCGAATCACAATCGGGTTTATTACAGAAAATTTAGTAACTCTGGATGATGAGTTAACGCTTATTCGAGCAAATCGCGCTTTCTAATGCCTCATGAGCGAATTGAAGTTAGTCTCGGTTGCATTCTTTCCACTCGCCGGGAGAGAGAGAATAGCAATTAGGGCCATTAAATTGAATTGTCTGTGCGGGGATCGTTCTTTTCCTAGAAAGACAAATATCATAATATTCAATAACAGATTAGAACATGCTAGATCTATCTGCACTAACTTCTAGAGAAAAAAATATTCTCTAGTGATCTGAACGTCTTAAAAACATTGGATGGTTAGCTCGTTGCTCCCACCAGCGAAGTAACTAACCCCCGAAGTGTATCCGTGATTTGGAAGCACTTGTGTATGCATGGTCATGACAATTGCACGAACAAACCTAATCGATGACGCCGTTTGCCAAGCTAATCGTATTTAAAAGTGCTGAGGCCTCCCAAAGCAAGTTCTTAGCGTTACTGAGATAAAGTTGCTATATTTTAGGTCCAAAGGTCATTTGGGATCTGTTTATTAGATAAAGAAATCGGGGAACAATTCCTCTTCTCGCAACTCCGGGCTCACTCGATAAGAAGAGAAGTCCGAAACACCCTGCTCTCTCAATAAATCNTCATCAACGCAGAAATTGCCTGTAAATTCNCGACTATTTCTTACCAAGATNGATCGGGCCGCNTCTGCCATAATATCNGTGGTTCGAGATCGNTTGATCATCGGATCGCCCCCAACAATGTTTGCNACGGCTGCTGTCGCAATNGTTGTGCGCGGCCAAAGTGCATTAAATGCAATCCCTGTACCTCTAAACTCTTCACTCATGCCTAGCACGCACATACTCATCCCAAACTTGGCCATAGTATAAGCGACGTTATTCTGGAACCAGCGAGCTTCCATATTTAATGGGGGAGCGATATTCAATACGTGCGGATTCTCGGATCGCGTGAGGAAGGGTATTGCAAGCTTTGAACACAAGAAAGTGCCTCTGGTGTTAACACTATGCATGAGGTCATAAGTCTTCATATTCACTGAATTTGTACCTGACAGATTAATAGCGCTTGCATTATTAATTAAAACATCTATGCCGCCGAAAATATCCACAGTTTGTTTGATGGCAGCTTCGACCTGCTCTTCAAACCTAATATCGACCACTACTGGCAGCGCTTGCCCTCCCAAAGCACGAACCTCTTCTGCCGCCGAAAAAACCGTTCCCGGCAGCCTCGGATGAGGTTCTGAGGTCTTTGCCGCCAGCGTTACATTCGCGCCCTCGCTGGCAGCACGTTTGGCTATGGCCAAGCCAATTCCTCGACTACCTCCCGTCACAAACAACGTTTTTCCGTCTAACGACGACATATATACTCCTTATAATTAGTTTAAATAAAACTTTTTGACCAAACACAAGCTAATCGTCGACTAAGTGCTATAGCCCTCCCAAAGTAAGCTTGCGCGGATCAAGTAGCTTTTCCAAATCTTTCCGATCAATATCAGTTTCCTCATCTGCAACATCCAAGACAGCTCTACCTTGTTTGTAAGCTTTTTTTGCAATATCAGCCGCTTTTAAATAGCCAATGATTGGATTGAGCGCCGTAACAAGAATCGGGTTTCGAGACAGTGCCATCTCTAACTGCTTTTCATTGACAGTAAATGTCGCTATAGCCCTATCTGCTAACAAAATGGCCACGTTCGATAACAACTTTATGCTCTCCAATAAGTTGTGTGCAATCACTGGCAACATGACATTTAATTCAAAATTGCCCGAATGTCCACCGACAGTAATTGTCGCATCATTACCTATTACTTGAGCCGCTACCATTGCTGCTGACTCGGGTATAACTGGATTGACTTTGCCGGGCATAATTGATGAACCAGGTTGCAAGGCTTCTAATTCAATTTCTCCAAGACCAGCTAATGGGCCGGAGTTCATCCATCTAAGATCATTAGCTATCTTCATAATAGATACGGCAGAGCCTTTTAACTTCCCAGATAACGCCACGGCAATATCTTGGGTACCAATATGAGTAAAAAAATTATCGGCTGGACAAAATGTGATCGAGGTATTGTTGCTCAGACATTTACAGAACAGTGCGGAAAATTGGTGATGTGCGTTCACCCCGGTGCCAACAGCTGTGCCGCCTTGCGCTAAAGATTTCAAAATAGGACGTACGGACTCAAGCAGTTCAATGTTCTGGTTGATTTGAGTCCCCCAACTGCGCAAACTTTGACCCATACGAACCGGCATGGCGTCCATTAAATGGGTGCGCCCTGTTTTTACGTACCCATCAACGGACTCGGCTTTTTCTTCAATAGCCTGAGTTAGGTGCTTTAATGCAGGCAACAGTTTTGTATCTAATTCAAGAGCCGCACTCACGTGTATCGATGTGGGAATAATATCATTACTACTCTGGCCAAAATTCACGTGGTCATTCGGGCTAACCGGTTCACCTAACCTTTGAGACGCTAGCGAGGACAACACTTCATTAGCGTTCATGTTTGAGCTAGTTCCAGATCCTGTCTGGTAGATATCAACCGGGAAATGTGTCATAAAACTATCGTGCCCTACCAACTCTTTAGCAACTTGCGAGATGGCTTTTCCTATTTTGGGCGGTATAACCTCGAGCTCTGCATTCGCTTCAGCGGCGGCAGCTTTGCACAGGAGCAGCGCACGAATAAATGCCTCAGGCATCCTGGTTCCACTTACAGGAAAATTGTTAATTGCACGTTGAGTCTGCGCTCCAAACAGCGCTTCAGAGGGAACTTCGAGTTCACCCATGCTATCTATTTCTATGCGTTTGTTCATCCCAAGTCCTTATTTTTGCAGCGATGTTGTAAAAATTTTTGCACTACCGAAGCAACTTCAGACGGTTGGTTTTCCAAATGCAGGTGGTGTGTGCCCGGCAACGTGACTACAGTGTTGCTGTCCATCAAACCGGCAAACTGCGTGTGCTCGCTATTCTGGGTGAAGAGACTATTTTCTGCATATATCAATAAAGTAGGCGCGGTAATTGCGGTCAAAAAACTATTAATATGTTCACGAGTAAATTTGAGGCTGGCTGCCGACTTTAGTCGTTGATCGTTGTGCCAATAGAAGCCTTTTTTGCTCTCCCGTACCCCTCTTCGCGCAAGAATCTCCGCCGCATCATGGTCCAATGAGAGAAAGCCCTTAGCGCGCGCTTCCACCGCATCCTCGAAGGTTTTGAAGTAACTAGGAGATGCAGTTGCGAAGCGTTTATCGTCCCGAATTGATTTCGCCATCTGTTTCGCTGAGTTATGAGCCACAACTGGCACAGGCATATGAGCATCAATCATTACTAAATGATTTATTCTTTGAGGGAATGAACCCGCTATTAAGCCAGCAATAACAGCTCCGCGCGAGTGTCCAATAAGAGAGAAATCATCCCAGCCCATTTGGTCCGCTATTTCAACAACCTCACCAATTTCATGCCAGAGATCATAGCGTGCATCAGGAGACCTCGCAGCACTTTGCCCATGCCCTGCTGAATCTAAGGCTAAAACGTGGATATCGGCCATACATGGCAAAAGCAAGTCAAAACTAGCAGCATTATCCAACCAGCCATGCAATGCTATGATTGGCTTTGAGTCCAGCAGTCCCCATTCCTTGGCTGCTAGTGCCAAACCCCGGACGCTAAACGTTCTCTCACCGACAAATTCAACCAAAGCAGTATTTCCAAATTCGATGTTGAAAAAAGGACAATGGATTATCCATGCTGAAGTATCCTCTCAAAAAACAGCGTATCACGCCTAAAACAACATGCTGATCGCTCTGGGTTATCGAGATTCAACAGATTCACTCACCTTAAGAAAACGGTGCGGCATCGAGTCCTAACAATCGCAACCCAATTTGGTTCTCTGAAAGCACAGTATTGGTTTCGAGTTTTGTGTATCTTATTTTTTATCATTATCGACAGAGTTATCATCCAATGATAAATCATGCGAGACAGAAGAATCGGTGAAGGAAGGCACGTCCTCATTCGCTTCAGGATTCTCATCGAAACCGGCTCCATCGTTATCAGAGTGCGATTTTTGTTCTTCAAATGCCGGTCCTGGAGTTGCGATTGTATATCCCTCGGAGATTTCAGATTCAGGCCAATCATCGAAGGGGAAACTTTTCTTTTCGCTGTTAAAGGTAACAAACTTGAGCGTTTGAAAGACCCATTTACTAATGGACTGACCCAAATCGCGCAGCTTCTCGTTGTCTGTACCTGAGGTCAAAACGACACCAGTTTGAACCAAGACTAATATTAGCAGTACACTCCTCGCCAACACCAGCAATAAAAGAAAAAGCGCCATATAGGCTGTCCGTTTCCATGTTTTTCTACTCAATAACGAAGTTCTAATATCAGTCATTTTTTTTCACCATAAAATCGACATCCGTATTTTGCTCTGCTGACATCATGGTCTCCAGAGACTGCTTGATCGATTGATCGTTAAACAGGGTCTCGTATAGTGCCGAAACTATCGGCATATAGATATCCATCTCATCAGCCTTCCTTTTTACCAATCTCGTCGTGTTGACGCCTTCTGCAACCTGACCGACATCACTTATCGACTGAGCAAGGGTTTTGCCCTGGCCTAGCCCCAAGCCTACCTGAAAATTCCGGCTAAGGGGAGATGTACAAGTAACAAATAAATCACCTACACCGCTCAGACCAAGGAAAGTCATAGGGTCGGCTCCAAGTTGCAAACCGAACCTACTCATTTCAGCCAAGCTTCGCGTCAGGACGACGCTTTTTGTGTTTTGACCTGCCTTGAGAGCCTCGGCTATGCCAGAGACAATGGCATAGATATTTTTTAACGCTCCGGCTAACTCAACCCCAAGCCGATCGTAATTCGCATACACTCGAAAATAGTTTGACGCAAGCACTGTCTGCAGCATTTCACAGATTTCATGGTCGCCGCTAGCGACTACTGTCGCCGTGATTTCTCTCAAGGCTATCTCTTTCGCAAGATTTGGGCCACTTAAAACACCAATTCTTGCGCCAGGCAGCGATTGCTGAAGAATTTGACTAGGGAGCAAGAAGTCATCCCCGTAAACGCCTTTTGAGGTGCTGATGACAACAATATCTGAACAAATAGATCCGACGACTTCTTTTACTAGCGCCGTTAGCGAACCGCTTGGAACGGCAAAAATGACAATCTCTGCATCTCGCACGCTATCACCAAGATCGTCTGAAATGATTAATTGATCAGACAATGCATACCCGGGCAAGTATCGCTCATTGAATCCTGTTGCCTCGCACAACTGCGCGTTTTCCGAATCCCTCATCCACAGAGTAACTGGAAAATCATTGCACGCAATCATGTTAGCAAGCACCGTGCCGAAACTGCCGCCGCCCAGCACCACCAATTTCTCTTTCATCTACTTATCAAGGTTGCTGTAAGAATGAAGTAGTATAGGCTTACCTAAGAGATAAGTCAGCCAATGAAAAAAGTTATCGGGTTGCTTAGCCGGCTCTAGTGGCATACAACCGGCTAAAACAATCGGCTAAATATTTTTTTCAAACATCATGCGGTTTAGCTCTTGAACGAACTGTGCGGGATTATCCAGCATACGCCCGGCAGACAATGCAGCTTGATCGTAAAGCAATCCGGCCAATACTCCCGCCTTATCGTCATCCTTTTCCCCCGCGAGTTTCTGCACTAAAGGATGTTTACCATTCACTTCCAGAATCGGTTTGTTGTCAGGTACCGCTTGCCCTGCCGCTTCCATAATCTTACGCATCTGCTCGCCCATATCGTGCTCGCCCACCACCAGACAGGCCGGCGAATCTGTAAGTCTTTCAGTGGTTCTTACATCTTCGATACGGTTGTCTAGCAGCGATTTAAGACGAGAGACAAGACTTTCATTTTCTGGTTCTTTTTTATCGTTGTCTTTTCCATCTGCTACATCGCTGTCTTTCCCGATGATTTCGCTCAGGTCCAACTCGCCCCGCGCAACATCTTGAAATGAAAGCCCATCGAATTCGTTCAGATAGCTCATCATCCACTCATCAATGCGATCAAACATGAGGATTACCTCAATGCCGTGTTTTCGGAACACTTCCAGATATGGACTGTTGTTCAGAACGGAATAGGCGTCGCCGGTTAGGTAATAGATCTTGTTTTGACCCTCCTTTTTCCTCTTGACATAGTCGGTCAAACTGACGGTATTCTCCGCCGAACCACTGGTGGAGGAAGAAAATCTCATTAGTTTGGCTATTTTTTCCTTGTTGGCATGATCCTCGCTCGGCCCTTCTTTCAGAACACTACCAAACTGACTCCAAAACTTATCATATTTTTCTGATTCGTTTTTGGCCATCTTGCCAAGCATATCTAACACCCTTTTTGTCACAGCCGATCGAATAGAATCCACCATCGGGGTATTTTGAAGTATTTCTCTAGAAATATTGAGTGGCAGGTCAGTACTGTCAATCACTCCCTTAACAAACCGCAAGTACATTGGCAGAAACTGTTCAGCATCATCCATAATAAACGTTCGCTTGATATAAAGCTTTACCCCTCTTGAGGCGTCCCTCTGGTATAAATCAAATGGCGCCATACTAGGAATGTAGAGAAGAGTTGTGTACTCTAACTTGCCCTCGACACGATTATGACTCCAGGTCAAGGGCGGAGAAAAATCATGAGAGACATGACGATAAAAGTCCTTGTATTCTTCATCAGACAGTTCTGACCTCGACCGCGTCCAGAGTGCCTTGGCGTCATTAACCGCCTCCCATTCCGGAGTTTTATCAGGGTCTTCTATGATCGTTTCATCGTCGTTTGATGGCGGCGGGCTAGTCTCTTCTTTTAACATTTGAACGGGAATCGCTATATGATCGGAATACTTCTTGATAACATTTCTAAGACGCCAGCTATTTGCAAATTCTTGCGCGTCTTTCTTTAGTTGCAGCTCTATTCTCGTTCCTCGATCAGCTTTTTTAATGGTTTCCACTTTGTAATCGGCTTCGCCTTTGCACGTCCAGCGAACGCCGTTTATCGATTCTTCGCCAGCGCGCCTGGTTTCGACGATCACTTTTTTTGCCACGATAAAGGATGAGTAAAAACCGACACCAAACTGGCCTATAAGCTGGGAATCCTTTTGTTGATCTCCAGTCAATGATTGAAGAAACGCACTGGTACCCGAACGAGCAATAGTTCCAAGATTGGATATAACCTCGTCCCGAGACATTCCGATGCCATTATCCTCGATAACAATTTTTTTCTTTTCTTCATCTATTTGAATACGGATCCT
>NZJL01000065.1 GCA_002692165.1 Porticoccaceae bacterium | reverse complement strand
ATGTAACTGCATAGTTTTTTTCAGATATGAGTTTTTTCGCAATCAATTTCTTTTGCTTCACTTCGTCGAACAAATTTATTTCTTCGGGTTCTCGTAACATAATGGGATTAACTTCCAAGTCTAAAGAGGTCGCGATAGATAAAATATTCACAACACGCTTGTTAGCCGCTATTAATGCTCCTGCGTCTTTGAGTTGACTGAATTCAGAGACCGCCATAACGCGAAGATGAATGTCTAAAGGATTAACTAGCTCAAGCGCTGAAACTGCTTTAAAGATTTCTATAGCTATTTGTTTCTCCTTATAGATTCCTGTGAAACGGCCCAAAGTGTAAGTAAGCGCTTGCTGTTGTGCTTGATCAGCCTCAGCCGTGTTAGATATTAGATTTCCAGCATAATTTATCGCCTCTTTTAAATCGAGATCAATGTTATTTTCCAGTATTATGTTCAATAACCCTAGACAAGCCCGACGAATGGCGAAGGGATCTTTTGATCCGGAGGGCTGGAGGCCGATAATAAATATGCCAACTAAAGTATCTAAACGATCTGCTATTGCCAGAGTAATACCCTCAGGGCTCTTCGGAGTTTTATCTCCGGCAAAGCGTGGTAGGTAATGTTCGCTAATGGCGGTTGCTACTTTAGAATGCTCCCCATCATTTTGTGCATAATATCCTCCCATAATCCCTTGTAAATCTTCAAATTCTCCAACCATGTCTGTGACAAGATCGGCTTTACAAATTGCGGCAGAGCGAGTTGCCAGACCTGACGCACTTCCAATTAAATTGGATAAGAAATGACATAGTCTTACAAGACGCTCACTCTTTTGAAGCAAAGAGCCCAGCTGGGCATGATATACAACCCCTGAGAGTTTTTTTCTTTTCATCTCCAAGCTTGATTTACAATCATTTTCAAAAAAGAATGCAGCATCTGCTAACCTTGCTTTTAAAACCCTTTCATTACCGATCCGGACTTGGCCTGCGTCGGTGCTTTCAATGTTGGCGACAGTTATGAAAGCAGGCATTAGTCGTCCGTCCTCGTCCACGATGTGGAAATACTTTTGATGGGCTTTCATGGATGAAATAAGAGCTTCATCCGGCACGGTTAAAAATTTTTCATCAAAATGCCCCAAAAGGGGTACAGGCCACTCAGTTATAGCAACCACCTCATCAATCAGAGATTCATCAATGACGGCTGTGCCGCCAAATTGACATGCTAGCCTTTCAACACCCTCTAAAATAATTCGTCGTCTTTCCGCGATTGAAGCAACAACATATTGCCCCTTGAGCTGCTGTTCATAAGAACTTCCCGATTTGATAGGGATTTCGGTATTGGCATGAAAACGATGTCCCCGACTATGGGTCCCGGAATCAATGCCCATAATACTTTTCCTTAAAACTTCTTCACCATATAGGATAACTACCCAGTGAATTGGCCGAACGAACTCACTTCGGCTTGCGCCCCAGCGCATACGCTTTCTTACGGGAAGTTTGGCGAGAACCTGGTTTATCAAGCTTTCTATGATTTCTTTTGTATGTTCTCCCTCAATGGTCTGGTTAAAAAAAAGCTTTTCTTGCTTTCCATCGGCACGAACAAATTGCCTCAGATCTCCTATTTTAAGTTTATTTCTTTTCGCAAACGCTTCCCCTGCTTTTGTAGGCGAACCATCTCCCTTAAATGCAATATCCAAAGAGGGCCCCCAGACGCCTCGCTCTTTGTCTGGCGCTTTTCTCTGCAGTGATTGAATCCACAGCGCCATTCGCCGGGGGGTGGCATAGGTGGTAATGTGAGCATGGGATAAATTATTTTGCTTGAGTGCAGAACAGATTCCCGATGAGAAGGCCTCTGATAGGTGGCTAACTTCGGAAGAAGGCATCTCTTCTACACCAATCTCGACTAATAAATCATCACTCATTAGACCAGCAAGCCTTCGCTAAGCCCGGCTCTTTCTAGTATCTCTTTGTCGGCTAAAGGGAATCCCTTAGCTGCTCGCGAATCTAAATAGCCTTGCGCTACGCCTCTTGCTAGGCTCCTGACACGAAGGATATAGCGTTGTCGTTCATTTACGGAAATTGCTTTTCGTGCATCAAGTAAATTAAAAGCATGAGATGCTTTCATTACCATTTCGTAAGCTGGCAAAGGCAGTTTGCGAGATACTAATTTTTTGCTTTGGCTCTCAAAGTGGTCAAAACTTAGAGTCAAAAACTCGATGTCGGCGTGTTCAAAGTTAAAATATGACATTTCCACCTCGTTCTGATGGAACACATCGCCATAGCTGATCTTTTTGCCCTCCTCCTCTGTCCACATGAGGTCGAATACATTGTCTTTGCCTTGAAGGTACATAGCCAGTCTTTCGACTCCATAAGTGATCTCTCCTGTGACTGGATAGCACTCCAAACCTCCGACTTGTTGGAAATAAGTGAATTGGCTAACCTCCATTCCATCGAGCCATACCTCCCAACCCAGCCCCCAAGCCCCTAAAGTGGGTGATTCCCAGTTGTCTTCCACGAACCGAATATCGTGAACACTGGTGTCCACTCCAATTGTGTCAAGTGAAGAAAGATAAAGGTCTTGGAAATCGTTCGGAGACGGCTTCATTACCACCTGAAATTGGTAATAGTGCTGAAGCCGATTGGGGTTGTCCCCATATCTGCCGTCTGCTGGTCTCCTAGAGGGTTGAACATAAGCGCTTTTCCAGCTCTCTGGGCCTATTGAACGGAGAAAGGTGCCCGGATGGAAAGTTCCAGCACCGACTTCCATGTCAAGCGGTTGCAAGATGACGCAGCCCTTTTTTGCCCAGAATTGCTGGAGGCAGAAAATCAGTTCTTGCAGAGTTTTCGCAGGATTGACAGCTTCAGTCACAAGAGTATCTCGATGGTTGATAATATTTCCCATACTTCAATTATAAGGCCGCAAGACTAGAATGATAGGCCATAAGATGGTGAAATGTAGCAATTAGATCAAAGTAACATTAATTTCTTTCGTAACGCGTTGATTTGGGGCGAATATCAACGCGGATTTTTTAAAGAACTATTGATTAGGGCAGAAATTATGAGCGTATCAGGGGGCCATAGGCCAGTTCGTAAAGCCATCTTTCCGGTGGCGGGATTAGGATCGAGATTTTTACCGGCAACCAAAGCCAGTCCGAAAGAAATGCTGCCCGTAGTCGATAAACCTTTGATTCAATATGCTGTTGAGGAGGCTGTCAAAGCCGGTATTACCGAGATGATTTTTGTGACAGGAAGGACAAAGAGAGCCATAGCCGATCATTTTGACAAAGCCTATGAATTGGAGCATCAGTTGGAAAAAAGTGGAAAGCGCCAGTTGCTTCAGATTGCTCGAGAGGTCGTTCCCAAAGGGGTAAGCTTTACCTACATCAGACAAACCGAAGCNCTAGGCTTGGGTCATGCGGTGTTGACTGCGGCACATTTAATTGGGAGTGAACCTTTTGCCGTGTTGCTTGCCGATGACTTGATTAGTCCTCAAGCGAGCGCACTGGAACAGCTGGTTCAACAGTATGAATTAACGGGTAATTCCGTGATTGCTGTCCAAAGTGTGCCGAGCCCAGAAATCTCAGCTTACGGAGTGATTAGTGGTCAAAAACATGCTGAACGACTCTACCTACTGGATAATATTGTAGAAAAACCAAAATTTGAGGATGCTCCCTCGGATAAAGGCGTGACCGGAAGATATATTTTTACTCCTCCGATCCTTGATAAACTGCGAGTNNTGGAGCCCGGGGCNGGAGGAGAGTATCAACTTACCGATGCAATCCAAGCCCTCCTTTCTGAGGAGCGCNTATTGGCTTATGAATTTGCAGGAACTCGTTATGATTGCGGCAGCAAAATGGGGCTGCTCCGAGCCAACATTGAACTCGGATTGGAACACCCTGATATCTCCAACGATCTCCGTAAATATCTTAAAAACGAACTTCTAAAAGAGCTATAGGATTCTAAATAAGTGGCAATCGCGAGGCAATTGAGGGGGCGATTAAAAGGGCGATTATTATTGCTATTTCTCTCACTGATTGCCAGCGTACCACTGAATCCCGCACGAGCGATTGGTCGTTTACTCGGCAGACTTGCCCTGAGATTGGAAGTCCGCACTTGTAAAGTTGCAAGGCAAAATTTGAAACACTGCTTCCCGGCTTTGGATGAGCGCTCAAGGGAGGCCATTTTGCGCGGCCGGATGCTACATATAGGCCAAACGCTCTTTGAAACCCCAAGAGTGTGGAAGAAATCAGCTGACTGGCTTAAAAGTCATATCCTGAATGTAAATGGAATGGACTTTTTTCACGAAGCATTGTTGAGTGACAAAGGTTTAGTATTGTTGGTTCCACATCAGGGGAACTGGGAGGTCGTTGGCCTCTGGATAGCAAAGCAAACCGCTATAACTTCCTTATATGAGCCCCCAAAAATCAAGGATCTTGAGGAATGGATAAAAACTTCCAGACAGAACTCGGGAGCTAGGTTGGTTCCAACAAATTCCCGTGGTGTCGCGGCACTCTTGCAGGCACTTAAGCGGGGTGAGACCATTGGTATCCTGCCAGACCAGCAACCACCCAGCAATGCTGGAGTATTTGCGCCATTATTCAAAAAGCCGGCGATGACTATGACGCTAGTACACAAGCTGCTTCAAAGGTGCGAAGCAAATGTGCTTTTTTGCACTGCTCTCCGTAGCCACGGTGGCTGGAGTATCCATTTCAGTAAATCCGATCCGGCAATTCACAGTGCAAACCAAGATGAAAGCTTGAGTGCTTTAAATCGAGGTGTTGAACGAATTGCGGAGTTAGAATTGTCTCAATATCAGTGGGAATACAAAAGATTCAGGCAACGGCCACAGGGTTTTTTGCCTGTTTACTGATGAAGATGTAATGCGGCTTGTGGTAATCTGAGTAACTTTTAGCATGAATACAAACATCCCCATTGGCGAACCAGATTGGCGCCCGTTGACNTCCTCTTCTGCGGAAGCGAGCCCGAAATCCTTAACAGCTTGGCTTCTGGACAAAAAATCTCTCACAGCTAGACTCAAAAAGTTATGCGATGATAACTTGTCAATTGAAATTGTCTCACAGCGAATTCAAATGCCACGACCATCTGAATACGAGTTATTCAGTGAATACAAAGGCCATCGATTTTTAATAAGGGATGTCATCCTTACTGGTTCAGGCAGCCCCTGGGTCTATGCGCGAAGCGTTTTGCCGGAGGAAATCTTGTCTGGAGAGCTCAGTAGTCTGAATCAATTAGGAACTAATCCCTTGGGCGCTTGGTTGTTTTCGCAACCCTCTTTGTACAGAGGTGTAATGCAGATTGCGCTAGTTCAGTCAGAGCATATGCCTGCTTTAAATCCTAAACTCGCTTCGAACTCAATGTGGGGACGTAGGTCGATGTTTTTCGTGCTGGATAAACCTATTTTGGTGACAGAAATTTTCCTGCCTAGGTTCGAAGCATTTTTACAAAAATTGACGTAACTCATAAAATAATGGATTTAATTTAAAATGGTTCCCTGGATTCGTTTGATGCGTCTAGACAGACCCATAGGCACATTGCTTTTAGTTTGGCCAATGCTATGGTCAATTTGGCTGGCAGGAAAGGGGGTGCCGCAGTCNTCCAACTTACTAATCTTTNCCTTTGGCGTNGTNTTAATGAGGGCTGCAGGTTGCGTAATNAATGACTATGCAGACAGACACGTTGATGGACACGTGGCACGAACTAAAAACCGACCGCTCGTAACTGGAGAAATAGGGCCAAGATCAGCGCTGAGGTTGTTTGTTCTGTTGCTTTTATTAGCCTTCCTGCTCGTATTACAAACCAATCCCCTAACAATAAAACTTGCGTTTATCGGATTAATACTGACGATTTTTTATCCGTTTGTTAAAAGGTGGAGTTACTTTCCTCAATTTATTTTAGGCTTGGCTTGGGCCTGGGTGGTCCCGATGAGCTTTGCGGCAGAGCGACAGAGCGTTCCCGTAGAGGCGGTAGCTCTTTTTGTGGCAGTATTATCTTGGACGGTAGTATTCGATAGTTTTTATGCCCTTGTGGATCGCGAGGACGACCGAATCATTGGTATTAAGTCAACGGTTATCCTATGGGGGGAGAGGGATTTACAATATATTTTCCTTCTTCAAACGCTAACGCTAATTTCTCTTCTTGTCTGCGGGCAGTTGTTCGACAGGAATTGGATTTTCCTATTGGGNATTTTAGTAACTGCAATAATTTTTGGTAAGCAGCTATGGCTGGCTCGCAGCAGGTCGCCGGAATCTTGTTTTAAGGCGTTTTTGAGCAGTCAATGGGTTGGTCTAGTCTTTTTTGTGTGTTTAGCTTTGGATGTTTGGCTATATCCTTTTATATAGGGCAGTTGCCAGTTTTTTGCCAAACGATTAAGTGATTATTTGCTGGCATTGGATTTATTTCTAATATCTGCATTGAGGATGCTGCGGCCAGCTTATTTAGTTCAGCAAATTCACGAAGACCCATGTATGGGTCCAGGTCTTGAAGTTTTTTATCAAATTCAACATTACTTTCGGCTAATAGAATATTTTTAAAGATAAATGGCCCATAAAGACAAAACAGTCCTCTGTGGGGCAGAGATCTGGCCCCCTTTGTAATCATTTTTTTTACTTGCAGCGGATGCATAATATGAGCGGTATTGGCGCTAAATATGGCGTCATGCTTAATTCTTGGCCAGTGCTCAGATACGTCGAGTGCTAGCGGCGGCGCAAGATTCTTGCTCGGGAAATCGTTTAACCAACATTCAATGCCCAGAATTTGTTGAGGCAGGTCACTCGGTACCCATGTTAGCCAATGCAATCGTGGGGCAAACCAAACAGCGTGTTGACCGGTTCCACTCCCTATCTCCAGCACCTTAATAGATTTCTTTAGGAGCCTTTTCAGCTTCTCAACTATCGGTTGACGGTTTTTTACGCTTGCATCGGAAAATGGCGCCGTCAGATTGACCACTGCTTAATCTCTGGTAAAAACTAGTTTATTGCCATTACTCATGGCTTGATTGTAGTGGTAACCACTTTCCCGAAATTCTTTTAAACTCTCTCCATCGACAATTCTGTTTTTAACCACAAAAGCAGCCATTTCGCCTCGAGCGCGTTTTGCAAAAAAGCTGATAATTTTGTATTGATCATTCTTTTTATCCATAAATACTGGCGTTAATATCTGCACACTAATCCTTTTTGGGTCCACAGATTTAAAATATTCATTAGACGCCAAATTCACTAGAATTGGGCTGAATTTGCGCTTGTTGAGTTCAGTTAAATGTTTGTTCACAGAGCTGGTAATGATGTCTCCCCAGAAATCATATAGATTTGAACCCCGTTTCGTAGGGTATTTTGTCCCCATTTCAAGCCGGTAAGGTTGTATAAGGTCGAGTGGACGGAGGAGACCATAAAGTCCAGATAAAATGCGCAAATGGTCTTGGGCCCATTCAAGATCATGAATGTCCATTGCTTGTGCGTTCAAGCCTTGATATACGTCCCCTCTGAACGCCAAAATGGCTTGGCGGGCGTTGCAAGAATCGAACGGTTGTTGCCAAGACTGGAATCGCTCGTAATTCATAGCTCCTAACTTATCGCTCAAACCCATCAAAGAGCAGATATCTTGAGGGGTTTTTGTCTTCAGAGATGCCATCAAGTCCTCGGAGTGGTCGAGCATTTCAGCACTGGAATGCTTTTCTATGGTTAGTGGAGTTTGATAATCCATTTTTTTGGCCGGGGAAATAATCATCAGCATAACGTTGTAATACCTCTCGTCGGGAACAAGCAATTTTGTAGATTGTACGTTAACAAATCAAGATGCGAGTGATAGTCTATAGCATTATTGGGTCAAAGTTTGGTTGACGCTATGAAATGTATCTTTATCTGCGTAGGCATTTTAAATATTTTCTTTACCTTGGGTTGTTCTGTCAATCCAGTTTCGGGTAAGAGCGAGCTTTTATTGACTAACGAGCATGAAGANATCCTTTTCAGTAAGGAAATTTTCGCATCTGCGAGACAAGTTCAAGGGGGAGATTATAATGCTGATCCGGACCTTCAAAAGTATATCCGTGACATTGGTGATCGATTGGCCGCAAATAGCGATCATCCAGAGTTACCCTATGAATTCGTTTTGGTCAATAGCGCTATACCGAATGCTTGGGCTCTTCCGGGAGGAAAGATCTCAATAAATAGAGGGTTGTTGCTGCATTTGACAGATGAAGCACAATTGGCGGCCGTTCTTGCACATGAAATCGTTCACTCAGCGGCTCGGCATTCGGCGAAGCAGCGTAGTCGTGGAGTATTAATTGATTTGGGTCTCGGGGTTTTAAAGAGAGAAATGTCAAACCAGACAGTTAAAAAACGCTTTGGAGCAGGCTCGGCAAACGGCGGTCCTTTGTTGATCGCAAGGTACAGCAGAGATGATGAGTTGGAATCAGATTTTTTTGGAATGCGGTACATGGCGAGAGCCGGTTACGAGCCACTTGCCGCGGTTGAGATACAGCAGACTTTTGTTGCNCTNAGTAGCAACANACCAAGTCATTGGTNCGGTGACNTGTTTTCTAGTCACCCACCATCAATGAAAAGAGTNAAGGCGANCCAGATTACCGCNAGAAAATTAGTNTCGGGTAANCGTTACAAAGAACGTTTTGATGCGGCGGTNGCNANTGTGAGGAAAGATGCTAGTTCCTACNCGAAAGCNAGGCGGGCNANACNGNNGCTATCANGGAATGAAGCAAAGAAAGCTGTGGAATTAATGGACAAGGCTATTTCTTTGCAACCCATGGAAAGTCAATTTTGGAGGCTGCGAGGCGATGCGTGGGTTTTGCTTCAAGATTTTGAGCGGGCTAAGGCGGACTATGCAATGGCGATTTTAAAAAATAATGGTTTTTACTTAAATTACTTATCTCGCGGGGAATTATATTTCCAACTAGGGGACGCCACGCAAGCGCACGCTGACGTTAAAATCAGCTACGATTTTTTGCCTACTTACAGGGCCAGTTACCTATTGGGAGCGATGGCAGGGCAGCGAGGTGATTTAGAAGAGGCTCAACGCTATTTGAAAAACGCTTTACCCGGGGGTGGTCTGACTGCTGAGCTTGCTGCAGACGAGCTGGAGACACTGGACATGAGTGTCAAACCATAAGGACTTGGTCAAATTGATCGCCTCGTAAAGACAATTTTTTTGCTATCTAGAGGGGCACTTTTAATTTCCGACGCTTTAATGAAACTTACTCCGAGGTTTTCGTTTGCTTTTGTTTTAGAGCACTTTATCAGCTTGCCAGCGTAAAACTTCAGTTTCAAGGTTGTCGATCTTCTCAATGTGGGGTAGTCTTTACTTGCGTTGTTAAATCAATTCAAGCTAGAGGAAACGGATATCGCACTAATCGATGAACCGCGGAGGGAAAAAAGTGCAAAACGATCAAAATCCGCCATGTGCTGTATGCAAGCTAGTACGAATATACATAATGCTAGCCATACCGATGATTTTAATTATGTCGACCCAGCCGGAAATAGCCCGCCTGAAGGGCATTTCGCTAACTAATGCTTTTTCCGCTTTAATTGCGTTCGCGTTCGTTTTTATGATCGGTTGGAAGTATTATCATGAGATATGGAAACCTCGTCGTGAATCAGCCGACAAAGACGGCACCTAATTGCTGGGCTTGCGTACACTTTAAAATCACGCATGATCGGCGCAGGCCATACGGTTGCAATGCTATGGGTTTCAAATCTAAAGATTTGCCAAGTGTCGAGGTAATCCGGGCGCATGGTGAACATTGCCTGAGTTTCTACCCCAAGCCTGATTTCACGTGAAATTGANTTTCCCGCAGTCANATAGNCTNAAACTAACGNTCGCGCACAAGCATGAACGGCTGCTTAATAATCCTNGCTTGGCGGCAAGANATGTTTCCTGAATAGGAATTTAANGCGCAACGNAATTGGTCTTGATGGAGTGTGTTTGGATCTGAAAGCCAGTGATTCGCTACTTCAGCGTCTTTAAAGACGTTTGGATTTAACGCCGGAGCGATGCAGTTAGGTTCTATGATTGATTTCATCTCTTTCTTGGTGGGTAACCGCCAGACTACTCCCGACTTCTCGGAAAACTCGCGCGCGAAAGCCAGTGACTCGTCCCAAGAGAGCCTGAGCGTGTCGCCCCTGCAAACGTAGTTAACAAAACGCTTACCCGCCGGACATCTATACCAAGTAATCCCAGTGGTCGGATCAACGGCCGATCCAAGTTCATCGGTATGACCTTCAAAGCGCTGCTTATCGTAGGCTTCGATGGAATCTTCGCACTTCAACTCAGCTTTGTGAATATCACAACCGATAAGTCCCAAAAGAAGTGTTGCTGTTGCCAATAGACGTGCACGGGCCAGTTTGTAAGATGGAGGGTTACAAGCGTTAAAGTCAACTCTTTTCATTAACTGCCCTCAAAAATATTTCACACCAAATAAAGCTCTTCATTTACGGCCGCTTATTGGNTAAGGATCCTAAACCCTTGGACCCAAGCTTGCAATATAAATCAAATCTATTGGCAGTGCATGAGTGATGCGAAACTATTGAAAAAGTGCTATATTCATTTTTTTTCATCGACTTATAAGCTCTTTGTAATCATCAACTCTAAGATTAGACGATTAATCGCAAAGACATCTTGACAGGGATCCTCTGAAGGGTGTTAGATTAAATTTTTGACAAGTTCTGTCGATTAATTCTACGCGAGCCTCAGAACTATCTGGGATTTAAATGAATCTTTTTAGCGTTAAATAAGTATATTTTTGGTAGAAACTGACTGATTTTTGTTTTTGAGGATACTTTATGGATATTGCAACGATAGTTGGCCTTTTAGGCGCATTTGGTTTGATCTTTGCTTCGATTGATGATATCGGCGCCTTTGTCGATACACCGTCTATTTTGATTGTGGTGTGCGGCTCTGCAATGGTGACATTGGCTAGATCTTCATTGGCCGGATTTTTGGGCGCCGGCGCGGTTGCTGGCAAATGCTTCATGTACAAAATGGATGCTCCCAAAGACCTTATCGAAACAATGGTAGAACTCGCTACTATCGCCCGAAAAGACGGGATGATTGCGCTGGAAGGACAAGAGCTCTCAAATAAATTCTTGGCGAAAGGCGTTGGCATGCTTGTAGACGGTTCAGATGCTGACGTCATTAAACCTACGTTAGAGCGAGAAAAAGATTCGACCAAGATACGACAAACCGATGGGGCTAACTTGTTTGCCGCGTGGGGTGAGGTGGCTCCTGCTATGGGTATGATTGGTACTTTGATTGGATTGGTTCAGATGTTGGGGAACATGTCGGATCCCAAAGCGATTGGACCTGCGATGGCTGTAGCGCTTTTGACTACTATGTATGGAGCGATTTTGGCCAATGTAATAATGCTGCCGCTAAATATGAAACTGGTGGAGATGTGTGCCGCTGAAGAGCAGAATAACGAACTTATCATTGAAGGACTTCTTTTTATGGCCGAGGGTGGAAACCCGCGCGTTTTGGGTGACAAACTGGCGGCCTTTTTAGATCCTAAAGTCCAGGCAGAACTGGCCACAGGCTAACTTCGGGTGAATTGAGAAATGGCTGAAGAAGACGATAAGGCTTCAGACAAGGCCGCAGAAGGCGAAGAAGAAGTAGAGCTGAATTGGTGGGAAGAGGTTATAGATCCTGGCCCGCCAAAAGAAGACTGCCCCGTATGCAAAAGCGGAGCCCCTGGCTGGATGGCAACTTTTGCAGACATGGCTACTCTGTTGATGGCGTTTTTTGTTCTCTTACTTTCGTTTGCCGAAATGAGCGTCCCCAAGTACAAGCAGATTGCAGGCTCCTTAAAGGCGTCTTTTGGCGTGAAGCGCATTGTTCCCACCATTACTATCGAAACTGCCCGAAGCATTCTGGTGGACGATTTTTCTCCGGCTGTTGCTGAACCCACTGTCATGAGAAACGTGAGGCAACGGTCTGACGATATCACCCAACCCAACGTGGTCAAAAAGACAGAGGAAAAAGAAGCTGACTTCAAGACTAAGAAGGCCTACAGGTCGGTTGAGGAAGCGCTTCAAGAAGAAATAGACCAAGGCCAAGTCAAGGTAAGAATAGAGGACAATAAGGTTGTTGTCGAGTTGCGAGACAATCAAACCAGCGGTGGTAAGAGCGATGCGTCAGTTGCTCAAGGTACTGGTGGACCCGTCAGTCAGGCTACCATCGATATTGCTGCCAAAGTGGTCGAAGTGCAGGCTAAAATGTCTACGGAAGTGCAAGTCCGTAAACAAAAGCTTGCCAGTGGCAGGTCTAAACGGGGCAGTGAGAGCGAGGAGAGTGCAAACAAATCTCCGGGTGGTCAGACGAACAAAATAAATCAGGACATTGAGAATCAATATCAAAACATTAAATCAGATCTGTCAAAAGACATAGCGAAAGGTCTTGCCGCTGTTGAGAAGGTTGGAGACCAGATTAAGGTTCGCCTCGCAAGTCAGGGTTCATTTGTTTCAGGCGGTGCGAATCTCCAACCTGAGTTCGCGGCGCTTTTGGGGCGAGTCGGTAAGTCGCTGTCTGCTTCTAAAGGGAAAATGCGGGTTGAGGGTCATACGGACAACGTTCCAGTGGCATATAACGGGCGTTTCAAATCTAACTGGGACCTGTCTGCGCAGAGATCTGCATCGGTGGCGCAATTTTTCATCAATGAATCAGGGTTTAAAGAGAGAAATGTTACAGTGGCTGGTTTTGCTGATACTCGTCCAGTAGCCAGAAATGATAGCGC
>NZJL01000064.1 GCA_002692165.1 Porticoccaceae bacterium | reverse complement strand
CTGCGCGCAATTTGGCCACTTCTTCGCTTTCAGTTTTCAATCTGCCCAAAGCTGAGGACAGGCGTTGCCCAATGGCGGACTTATGGCCCGCGACCGCCGCGTCGGGCGATGCACGCATGGCAGCTTGCGCCGCTTGGGCTTTTACATTGACCAGCACTGATTTAAGCGGGCCCGCAGCAGCTTGCTGCAGCGGTTGCGCGGGTTTTCCCGATTGACCAGCCTCAGATTGCTGAAGCCGCCCCAACGCATTGGAGAGCCGTTGACCAACCGATCCTAAACCATCTGCCATTTCGCAGCCCTATTTTGAAAGGCGCAATGTAGCCATTGCCCAATGTCTAGTTTACGGCAAATCTCGAAAATCTTTAAGGAATTTCTTATCGCAGCCTCAACAGGCCCGTTCAGAGCTTATCATCCGATCCTATCGGCGCTGAATTTAAGCCCAGAAAACAGCCCATAAAAATTTCTAATGACAGGATTTCCCCAGCGCTTTGAGCCGCCAATAATTATAGGGCAAAGGGGCCAAAAAGCCGGCCAAAAGCATAATCGGCACTACGAAAAGGGTAAGTTTTGCGCCACCAGTAATCGCCACATCCACCAGGTTCATCGCGGCTTCCATGGCCACCATAGAAATCAATGACATGCCGGCTGCAGTCTTTAAAGCCAGATTAAACGGCATCTGGCGCGCCAGAATGATTGTTTCCAACAGGATTGACGTCAAAATGCCGTTTATGATTGCCAAAAGCATTATGTTAAATACGGGCCAGTCGATGCCTGTCACCTGAAAATAGAAAATCGTTCCAAGATCGCCAATAGAGCATCCCAATAAGCACCAAAGCGTATTAAAAGACGCTGTGCGCCATGTTGGAATACATGACCAACTGATATTTAATTTCTGAACGATGGCATTCATAATTTTTTCACCCTATGGACACGACGGGAAAAGCATAAAAGGGATTGCTGCACGCATCGCGGTCTGTTTGTCTTATACTATATACTTCTTATTCGGCGAACAAAAACAGATAAGACCACCAAAAGGCTTTACACATCGCAACAATACAAGCGATCAGGCTTAACAAAATAGATCGAAGCGGCGCTCGGCACAAAACACTGAACATTTCTGCCTCTTTATTTCGGCTGATGACACTTGCCAACCAGCGCATAAAAGGCCCTGAACACTCATTCAATTTAGCGTTTATACCGCTCTAGCTCTTGTTGAAGCCGAATGTTGTTTTTTTGTACGCGATCAAGCGCTTGCCGCAGTTCATCTTTTTGGCGATTGGCTTCGCGCAAGCGAATACCCACCGATCTGAAAATTCCCAGAATGGCCGGATCGGCAGTTTTAAACTTTTTTTCAAGCGTTTTTTTGGGAATTAAAATCAGCGTGCATTCGGTGCGCGTTACGGCGGTCACGCTGCGAAAGTCATCAATCACCAAACCCAATTCGCCAAACATCTCACCGGCGCCCAAAGTGACCAGCCGAAAATTTTCGGCCGTCATCAAATCCACTTTTCCAGACTGAATCAGATAAGCGCCTTTTGAAACATCGCCCGTCTCATAAATCGTGGCCCCTGCGGGTAGTTCCTGCTGTGATGCCATAATGGGTAGCTCCAAAAACATATCATACGTTAGCGCAGCAGTTTTTTAGCGCCTTGGCGCAATATGCACAACGGCGTTTGTTTTTTGCAGATGCGGGCGCTGCAAAAAAACCATGGCCGCAAAAAGCACCTTTATATTTTAAAGGCATTCACGCCGCTTGATTGATGCTTTAGCGGATCAACACCTAGCGGGCCCGAGAATGCGGCATCGATCAACCAAGGGACGGAAATTACCACAGATGGGAACAATCGCTTAGGTACTGAGGCAACCCGCTGCGGGCCCGCAGAGGCGGGCGCGCAAGTGACCGGTAAGGTTTGCTTATTCTTTAACTGATTGAGGCGGCACGCACATCATCATCAATAAAGGGTACGAATTTTGCGAAATTATCCGAGAACATGTTAACCAATTTTTGGGCTTGTTGATCATAGGCCTCTTGATCGGCCCAGGTGCTGCGCGGATCCAGCAGGCCGCTGTCAACGCCCTGCGCCAACATCGGCACTTCAAAGCTAAAATTCGGATCCTTTCGAAAGGGTGCATCGAGCAAGCTACCGTCAAGAGCCGCGGTCAACAGCGCCCGCGTGGCCTTGATTGGCATTCGTGATCCAAACCCATAGCCACCGCCAGTCCAACCCGTGTTCAAAAGCCAGCAATGGGATCCATGATTGGCGATTTTAACTTGCAAAAGCTTGCCATAAACTTCTGGGCGCAGCGGCATGAATGGGGCGCCAAAACAGGTTGAAAATGTAGGCTCAGGCTCGGTGACACCCCGCTCTGTACCCGCAATTTTTGACGTAAAACCCGATAAAAAGTGATACATCGCCTGCGCCGGTGTCAGCTTTGAAATTGGCGGAAGAACGCCGAACGCATCGCAGGTCAGCATAATAATATTTTTTGGATAGCCGCCCAGCCCGGTTTCCGACGCGTTTGAAATATAGTTTAACGGGTAGGAACAGCGCATATTCGGCGTCAGTGAGCTGTCTTTAAAATCCAGCTCTTTGGTCTCGTCATCATAGACCATATTTTCGATCACTGTGGCAAATTTTTGCGTGGTCGCATAGATATCAGGTTCGGATTCGGAGGTTAGATCTATGGTTTTTGCGTAGCAGCCTCCTTCAAGATTAAAAACGCATCCATCTGTCCAAGCATGCTCATCGTCTCCGATAAGATACCGATCCGAATCCGCTGATAAAGTGGTCTTCCCCGTACCTGAAAGCCCGAAAAAAAGCGCAGTATCGCCGTCTTCGCCCACGTTAGCCGCGCAGTGCATTGGCATGATCTCGTTACCGGGGAGAATATAGTTCTGCACCGAGAACATAGCTTTTTTAATTTCACCAGCATATTGCAGTCCGGCTATCAAGACTCGGCGACTTTCAAAATCTATTACCAACGACCCCTCGCTATTGACACCGTCGCGTCTTGAATCGCACTGGAACCCTGACGCATGAAGGATCTGCCAACACGGCAGACCCTCAGGATTAAATTCTTCCGAACGAATAAACATATTTCGGGCAAAAAGAGCGTGCCATGCAGTTTGTGTTGTAATTGATATGGGAAGATAGTGATTTGAATTTTGACCCACATGCAGATGAGAAATGAGCCGATCCCGCTCTCGAAGGAATGCGTCAACCCGATTCCATAACTCATTGAAGGTCGACCCTTCAAACGGTCGGTTTACATCCCCCCAGTCTATGGTTTCAAGTGTGCTGGAGTCCTTCACAATGAACCTGTCAGATGGAGAGCGACCGGTTCTGTCTCCCGTTAGAGTTACTAGGGCCCCAGTATCTGCTAATTTCCCTTCGCGGTTCAATAAAGCGTGCTCTATCAACTCCGCCGAACATAAGTCAGTGAAGACTCTACCTTTATGCATGCATTTTTTCTCTTTCTTTAAAGCCCGAATGCATCACGAATTGACCCAATAGGCCAACCAAAATCCTTAATGATATTTTCGGTTTTTCTCGCCCACCATTGACTTATAGCCCTTTTTACTGCTGCCGCAAGCCGCCCTCCGACTGGGGTCCCAATCATACTCTAATTTAGCCAACGTTTAAATTATATTTGGCACTGTAAGGGCTTCATGCACTCAAATGATTTGCTGAAGGTTAATTGATCAGAACTCCGAACCACCAAGACTTATCATCTTTGATGTAAAACAGATTGCCAGTAGCATCAATATTGCATCTGCCTATTCGTCTTTGCCATTTAGGATTCAAGAAATTTGTGAATCAATCTGCGCTGTTTTTTGTTTGGCCGCCTGGTTGGGCGGGCAATACTTTGTGCCAACTGCCTCTTGGCTCTTTCAACTCCCCGCTGACGCAAACTTTCTGGTGTCTCCTCATACAGAAGTTTGGCCCTGGCTGCACTGACTCGCCGCTCAGCAAGAGCCTTAATCTCTATGATAAAATCATCGAAATTCATTCGAATCAAAAGCGTGTCATTTATTTCTATTTGTCGGCTCGGTTTTATTTTCTTCCCTTCCAACTTGATCTTGCCTGATTCGACTGCAACTTTTGCCAACGCGCGAGTTTTATAGAAACGCGCAGCCCAAAGCCATTTATCTATGCGCACTTTGTCCATACCTTATTTTTAACAATTCGAGACGTTCAATTCGTCAAAATCATGGAGCGCCACAAAACCGCTCGTCTGACATAAGCTTCCTGAACTGTCTGGTCGGGCAATCGTAAAGAGATTTGCAACACCAAACTCCTTTGCCGCGAGCAACATTGCCTCTGAATCGTCTATGAACAGTGTCTTGAGAGGATCAAAAACGAGAGTCTTTTGAAGCCCAGACCAAAATTTATGATGTTCCTTGGGGTAACCTAAGTCATGTGACGAAAATATTTTATCCAAATTTTGGTAAATTGTCGTCTCGGCAAATTTAATTTCAATACTATTACGGTCAGCATTGGTAACCAAAATGCGTTCCTTGCCTTTGTTGCCGAGATCCATCAAAAATTTGGACACATTTGGCCTTTCGCGAATTAAATATTTCACTTCACGCTTAAGCGCCACAATATCTAAACAGAGCTCACGTGACCAAAACTCCGTCGAGTACCAATCCAAAGTCCCACTTTTCTCCTCCAATCGCCTTATTAAACTCTGCTTCGCGATAGATAAATCAGATTCAAAAAGCTCGGAGTAACGCAACGGTAAATGGGTTGTCCAAAAGTAGTTGTCAAAACGCAGATCCAACAATGTTCCATCCATATCAAGCAGGACCGTATCAATATTCGACCAGTTCAATAACATAAAGCACCACATCATGATTGTTTAGCACCCTTACCATGAGCGCACTATTTAGTAGACGGATCAAGAAACTTAAGTACACTGTAACTTCGTTGTTTGGGCAAGTACATAATGGAAAAAAAGCTAATCAATTCGATATCACAACTTGCAATAGACGCNGGAAAAGAAATTCTTAGCGTTTACAAAAGCTCTGATCTTGAAATACAAACAAAGGGGGACGGCTCTCTGGTAACAGAAGCGGACCATGCAGCACATAGAANAATNCTTANAGGACTTCTAAANCTGGATGGGAANTTGCCAGTTTTATCCGAGGANTCTGCNCCTTCAAACATTNAGGAACGCGCCTCATGGGGTCGTTACTGGTTGGTNGATCCTCTCGATGGGACCGCAGAGTTCGTGGCGGGAAACGGCGAGTTTACGGTTAACATAGCTTTAATCGAAAATCATTGCCCGCGTCTGGGCGTCGTGCATGCTCCTGTGCAAGGTTTAACATATATGGGAGCCAAAGGCCTTGGCGCGTTAATGCGTGATTGCCATGGAGAGAGGGTAATAAAAAGTCGTACTGTAGACTCAGTAATCGCTCGTAAAGACTCTCTAGTAATTATGAGAAGTCGACGACATGCTGAGGGCAGAGTCAATCCTCTATTAAAAAACATCAGCAACAAAATCGGCCCCTTCAGAGCAAAAAAGATGGGGAGTTCGCTAAAAATCTGCTTCATCGCCGAGGGAAAAGCCGACCTCTATCCTCGGTTGGGTCCAACTAGCGAATGGGACACAGCAGCTGCTCATGCTATTCTAGAAGCTGCTGGTGGGACAATTATTGACCCAGATTTTAAGAAGTTGAGCTATAATTCGAAAGCGGATTTATTGAATCCTTTTTTCTTCGCAATTGGTGACCCTAATTATGATTGGCCTTCAGTCATCAAAGATTAATCTGCCTTCCAAGTTGATCAGTACTAGTACAAGAGGTCGTCTGGCAATGGACTGGCTCCTCCATCGGGGAAAGCCGCAGATTCCTCCGGGTTGGCAGGTACATTTTCATTCTTAAAATACTCGTACACCCCATCCTGATTGGGGCCAACCCTCTTGCCACTTTTAGGATCTATTTTAACCCTAACTATACCGTTTGGCTGCAAGCGATTAATTGCCGGTTTTTCAAGCAAGGCCGAGTCCATAAACTTAATCCACATCGGCAAAGCAGCTGAACCCCCATACTCCCTTCGCCCGATAACAGAATTGTCGTCAAAGCCTACCCATGCCGTAACAGCTAGATGAGGAGTATAACCCGAGAACCACGCGTCTCTCGGACCGTTTGTTGTCCCCGTTTTCCCACCCAAATCAACACGATTGAGTTTTTTCGCTTTTACTCCTGTTCCACGAATAATTACATCTTTTAAGATGGAATCAATGATAAAAGACGTCCTGGAATCAAGCACTCGTGCCGCATCTTTTCTTTGTCTAGGACGACTTTTCTGGAGTGCTAATTTAATTATTTTTTGGCTCTTGCGCTCTTCTAGGGACAACTCTTCTCTGCTCAACTCGTCAAATAATTCCTCTAACTCATTATCGAAATTAAACTTTTTATCGGACTTTGCCTCAACATTTTGATCATCTTTATTCCTACAATCATGGCATACGGTTAATGGCTCAGCGTCGAAAACAATGTCACCCCTCCTATCGATTATCTTGTCTATGACATAAGGCTCAACGCGATAACCACCATTTGCAAAAACCGAATAACCAGTCACAATTTGCAAGGGTGTCAACGCATAGCTCCCCAGAGCCAGCGAGAGATCGACCGGCATTTCCCCTGTTTCAAAACCAAAGTCTTGAAGGCCCGCAAGTGCTCGATCTATTCCCAGCCGTCGCAACAACCTTATGGAAACGAGGTTACGCGACCGATATAAAGCTTCTCTAAGCCGTGTAGGGCCATAAAATTTTCCGCCATCGTTTTCCGGACGCCAAGTGTCTTCAAGTTTAGAATCATTAAAAACAACAGGGGCATCATTGAAAATAGTCGCCGCAGTAAATCCATTTTTGAGCGCCGTTGCATAAACAAAAGGTTTAAAATTTGAGCCGGGTTGTCTAGTGGCTTGTGTCACTCGGTTAAAATTACTATGTCTCCAGTCAAATCCACCAACCATGGCACGTAATGCTCCATCGGTTGGATCCATAGCCACCATCGCCCCTTGAATTTTTGGCAGTTGTGCGATCGTATAATGCCCAGCTGAATCTTTTTCTACTCGGACAAGATCACCTGAGTTAAAAAGTTCATGCGGTGAGCTGATGGGCTCGGACACAGCATCCACCGTCCTGTATAACCGAACACCGTTGCTGTTAAGATCGCCGCGCCATTCGAGAGAATGCAATTGATCAGCACTATCAACCAATATAAGATAATCGTCTTCAATGTCAGATACAATCATCGGCTGCAAGTCTGCATAAACTGGAGTTTCTGCAAGCACTTTAAGCCAGTCCTGAGGTTGAATCGCAGATCGCTCCGGACCACGATAACCATGTCGGCGATCATACGTTAATATGCCTGATTGTAAGGACTCCACAGCGTGTCTTTGCATCCGAGAATCAATGGATGTAATAACCGAGTAGCCTTTTGTGTAAGCCTGAAGACCAAATTTCTCCACTGCCTCCTGTCGCACAAGTTCAGCCGCGTAAGCCGCCTCTAATTGCGATATTGAGCCATGATAAGATGAGCCATCAAGTTCGCTAATTGCGTTTTGATACTCGAGTTGGTCAATATTGCCGAGTGTAAGCATCCTTCCAAGAATCCAGTCCCGCCTCAGCATCGCTCGTTCGGGATTAGCGATGGGGTTATATTTCGAAGGTGCTTTCGGAAGGCCTGCAATCATTGCAGTCTCAGCAAGCGTTAGCTCATCCAGAGTCTTTCCATAGTAAACTTGCGCAGCCGCCCCCACGCCATATGCTCTGTTCCCCATATAGATTTTATTTGTGTAGAGCGAAAGTATTTCCTGCTTTGTTAACTCCTTCTCTATCTGAAGTGCAAGAAGAATTTCATTAAACTTACGAGTAAACTCCTGTCGCCTTGATAAGAAGAAGTTACGAGCGACCTGCATAGTAATAGTGCTTCCGCCGCTGCGAATAGCACCGGTTCGAACAATTTCAAGTGCGGCTCTAGCTAGCCCCGTAACCGAAATCCCGCCGTGATCAAAAAAATGGGCATCTTCAGCAGCAAGGAACGCATCTACCATTCGCCTAGGGATTTGCTCAAAAGAAACCGGATTTCTTTTTTTTTCGCCAAATTCTGCCATTAGTTTCAAGTCCTGGGAATAGACACGCAATGGAGTCTGCAGTTCTATTTGTTTTAACTCATCAACTAATGGCAATTTGGGGCTTAGATACAAATATATACTAGCAGTCACGACTAAGAGACCTCCAATAGAAAGAAGCCCCGATAAAAGTACAAATGTCCAATATTTTCTGTATTTCCCGTGCATTTCCTTATCTAGCCTCAGCATCTTGACTACCATTATAGAACCTTGACAATATTAAGTGCATCATTTCGCAGTTTATGTTCCTAAAGACTTTGGTTTGGCAAATTCACTCTTTGCATAAATCGCTTCTCAAAAACAATGCAACGCTCGCCAGCCTAAATTTCTGATTTTTTCAACTAAAATGATCATAATGTGGCGATGATTTAGACTCCCACACTGAACTTTAGGATACTAAATGGTCAAAACTCACATTTTCTTGGTTGGCCCTATGGGCGCGGGCAAATCCTCCGTTGGAAAGTCCTTGGCAAAAACATTAAAACGACCTTTCCTCGATTTGGATTCAGAAATAGAACGTCGAACTGGGGCAGATATTCAATGGATCTTTGACATGGACGGCGAGGACGGATTTAGAGATCGCGAGAGCAAAATTTTTTCCCAAATAATTGAAGAAAAAAAGTGTGCTGTGATAGCCACAGGCGGTGGTCTTGTGCTCAAGAAAGAAAATAGAAAGCTATTAGCATCCTCCGGAATAGTCATTTACCTTTTTGCTTCGAAAGAGCAATTAATTCAACGTACAAAGAGAGACAAAAAACGACCACTGCTTCAAGTTGAAGATCGCGCAAAGGTGATCAGTGAGATTCTTGACCAACGAGACCCGCTGTATAGGGAAGTGGCGGATATCGTATTTAAGTCTGGTTCAGGCCACTTATCGAAGACGGTAAAAAAACTCGCTGATAAACTGGAGGGCGATCAAAACCTTGCAAAGGTTTGTAAAAAAAACAATCAATAACGGGTAAATGTTTAGCAAATGGAGTACAACTGATATGCCCCTGAATTTAAGTGAAAGTGTCACCTCAGACCGCCAGGTAAAAGTGGAACTAGGTTCTCGCAGTTATTCTGTGCATATTGGATCAGGCATCCTTCCTCGGGTAGACTTAACGAGTTACATTGATGGCGATCAGGTTTTACTCGTTACAAATGAAACCGTCGCGCCGCTCTACTTAAACATGGTTCGTAAGCAGATAAAAAGTAGGAAAATTCATGATTTAGTTCTACGAGATGGCGAGAAATATAAAAATTTGGAAGTATTGGATGATATTTTCACTAAGCTTTTAACTGAAAAACATGACAGAACCACAACTCTTGTGGCGTTAGGTGGTGGAGTCATAGGTGATATGACGGGCTTCGCCGCGGCAACTTACCTCCGAGGCGTATCATTCATTCAGGTGCCAACCACCCTACTGGCACAGGTTGATTCTTCAATCGGCGGAAAGACTGCCGTGAATCATTCAATGGGGAAAAATATGATAGGCGCGTTTCACCAGCCTAGGACAGTAATTATCGATACGAATACCCTTCAATCTCTTCCCGATCGGGAATTTTCTGCTGGGCTTGCCGAAGTTCTCAAATATGGCCTGATTGCGGATATCGAATTTTTTAATTGGCTAGAGAGAGAATTAGATTCACTGATCAGCCGAGATCTGGGAAAACTAACTTATGCCATTGAGCAGTCTTGTCGCATCAAGGCGAGAATAGTGCGCTCAGATGAAACCGAACAAGGTGTCCGTGCAATTTTAAATCTAGGCCACACTTTCGGACATGCGATAGAGACATTCCTTAGCTATCGTGATTGGATTCACGGCGAGGCGGTTTCCGTTGGCATACTGATGGCCTTAAGGATGTCATGTCTCAGAGGGAAAATTGAAAAGAGCGATCTGGATCGAGTATCTAAATTAATGCAACGCTGCTCTCTTCCTATAACTCCCCCCAACAGTATGAGCCCGGCAGATTTTAATGAGTTAATGCTCAGGGACAAGAAAGTCCGCAATGACAGAGTGCGCTTGGTTTTATTAGAGGAGTTGGGCCAAGCGGAGGTCGTTGAAACTTTTGAGAGAGATTACCTTCAACGAGTGCTTTCAGAATTTTGTAATTTAAACTGATCGTCGTTATAGGTGCTTGTTAACTAGTTATTATCATGGATTGCCCGAGGAAATTTGGAGCATGCAAGAAATAAACAAAACAAAAGAACAAGTCGCACTTCAGAATGATTGTCTTTTAAATGCCCTGCTTCGAAAACCAACTTTTCGAACTCCAGTCTGGATCATGAGACAGGCAGGCAGGCATCTGCCTGAATATCGGAAAATCAGGTCGCGGGCAGGGAGCTTTATGGCTCTTTGCAGTGATCCGCAGCTCGCTTGTGAGGTGACTATGCANCCTCTTGAGCGGTACGATTTAGATGCTGCAATCTTATTTTCCGACATACTCACAATACCCGATGCCATGGGATTGGGTCTCTACTTCATTGAGGGGGAGGGTCCCAAGTTTCGAAATCCGGTGCGATCCGAGAAGGATGTTGAAAAACTATCTATTACCAATACCCTTAAAGACCTACCTTACGTAACGGACGCTGTGAGACTAATCCGCAAAGAGCTGAATGGCACCGTTCCTCTGATCGGATTTTCAGGTTCACCATGGACTCTGGCGACTTACATGATAGAAGGGCAAAGCAGTAGGGACTTTGCGCGCAGCAAACTATGGTTATATGAACATCCCAATCTACTGCATCAACTCCTCGAAAAATTGAGCCTTTCCGTTATCGATTATCTCAATGCTCAAATCACCAGTGGTGCGCAGGTCGTGCAAATATTTGACACCTGGGGAGGGGTTTTAAGCACTCCGGCATATCGCGATTTTTCTCTCGCCTATATGCAAAAAATTGTTNATAACCTTATTTCCCACTCTCAGGGTCGCGAGATTCCAGTTATTCTTTTCACCAAGGGCGGCGCACTTTGGTTGGAGGAAATCGCAGCAACTGGTTGCCATGGAGTTGGTCTCGATTGGAATATAGATATCAGAAATGCACGAACGCGCATTGGATCGACCACCGCCCTTCAGGGGAATATGGATCCAGCAATCTTACGTGCTAGCCCGAGTGTAATTCGAGAAGAGGTGCACAAGATTCTTCAGTCAAACGGGGGAGATGATGGTCACATCTTTAACCTCGGCCATGGCATTTCACCCGACATCAATCCAGAAAACGTGCGTGCTTTGATAGAAGCAGTGCACGGTGGCTCTAGAAATCACTAACAATGCTTTTTCCAAATCAAGATATGCGGTTTATTCCAATCCGTTGACCAAAAACAACCTTTCTGTTGCATGCCAAATCCTCCGTCCAAGTGCAAAAACCTTTCTGAAAAAGAAGGATAACCGTAGACCCAAATTTAAAGCGACCTAGCTCATCGCCCTTCGCGTAGATTAATTCTCGTTTTTTATAATTGAGGTCTCGAACAAAACCTGAACCCGATGGCTCTTGGCCTCCCCAAACTGTCTCTATCCCTGCCACCAGCATAGCGCCCACAAATACTAGACAAAATTTTTCCGTTTGCGACGATTCGAATTCGCATACAAGACGTTCATTGCGGCCAAACAAATCTTGGATATATTTAGTACTGTTGTCATTGACGGAATACAATTCCCCTGGAATATATTTGGAACTCAGAAGTCTGCCCCCGCAGGGGGCATGCACTCTATGATAGTCGCTGGGGGACAGATAAATTGTCACATAAGATCCGTTCAAGTATTTTTTCGAAAGATCATGACCACCAAGCAACTGGGTAACTGAATAGCTTATCCCCTTCGCTTGTATAAGGCGATCACCGTAAATAGTTCCAAATTGACTAATCGCACCATCGGCCGGCGAAATTATTGCGTTCAAACTATTATCTATAGGACGTGCGCCCAATTTGCGCTCACGAGCAAAAAAGACGTTAAAGCTATGGTAATCTTTCAAGTCAGTTCTTGCTGCTTCCGCAAGATCAATTCCAAATGCACGAATAGCAAGACTAATCAATAAATCTTTTATCCAAACAGATTGAGACTGAGCAATGCGACCGATTTGCCTCGATAACCAATGCTTCGGCAAAAAGCGTTGGATCGCCACGAAAATTAACGCCTTTTGTTGCATAACATCCTATTTGTTTGGAATAGTGGATCTATAAAATCATAAGGTTAGGATCGAATTCGCCTACTTCGAGAGCACAGCAAAAGCTAAAGCATATTCGCGCTCATCACTGATGCTCAATAACAATTTGCTGGCACCAAATTTTCTCATTTCTTTGTCGGCACCATGCTTCAGGGAAGCCTTGGGTGCCCCGTTAGCTTCATTTCCGATTATAATATTTTGAAAACTTACATGCTTTCCTATTCCTGTACCTAGCGCCTTAGATATTGCTTCCTTGGCCGCAAATCGTTTGGCTAAAAAAGCAGGACTAGAATTTTTCTCATGCCACTCGATCATTTCATCTGGGCTCAATATTCTTTTTCCAAAGCGCTCTCCTCGCCGTTCAATGATCTTCTCAATACGTTTCACATCAACAATATCTGTACCAATTGACAACACCATTTTTTGGAAGCCTCTTATCTAGTGTAATCTAGCAATCTTAAAGTCTCGATAAAGCTTGCGACTGTGCAGTGGCTTTGCATCTAAATAAAAATCAATGGCTGATCTGAGAATTAGTCTTGCGGCCTTCTTTACCTCGGGATTACTCCAATCATCATTTGCTATGGCAAGAACGTGCCGTCCTTTTAAACAACTTTTTGTATTTTTTTTACTCACTTTTTTTAATCCAAACTGTGGCACGTATAAGTAATATTCATCAAGTTCCAATTGATTCCCACTTTCGGCCTCTGAATCTAAAACCAAACCATAACCCAACTCGCTTAACAGCACTATCTCAAACTTTCTAAGAAGCGGTTCACATAAAGGACGTCTAAAGAGAGAATTGACGAACTCTTTATAATACTCATAAAAACTCTCTGATGAATCCTGTTCTAGAATAAGCCGGTAAATTAATTCATTTGCATAAAGACCGAAATAGAGCGACTCTTCTCGCAAAAATTCTGGACACCCCAAAATTTCGGCACCAGTCAAAGTTTTTAGATCAGAACGGCCAGACCAGCTAAATGAATACTCGACATATGGGATAAGCAGGCGGTTCACGGCCCTCTTTCTTGGCCTCCGATATCCCTTTGCAACGCATGTAACGCGACCAAAAAACTTAGTGTATAAGTCGACTATTAGGCTGGTCTCGCCATAAGGTCTAGCATGGAGCAAAAACCCCTTCTCGTCCTCACATCGCATTACTTAAAATCCGTCATTATAACCAAGACTTCTCAAAATTCGTTCATTATCAGACCAACCGTTTTTCACTTTCACCCAAGTATTCAGCATCACTCTGCACCCCAACAGAGCTTCGATATCATGCCGAGCATTTTTACCAATGGCTTTCAATCGTTGACCTTTATTACCAATAATAATCTTTTTTTGCCCCTCTCGTTCCACGAAAATTACTGCGTGGATATGAATTAAATTGCCGCTACGTGCATGTTTTTCTATTTCTACAGTGGCCTGATAGGGTAATTCTGCTCCGAGTTGCCGGGTGATTTTCTCTCGAATAATCTCTGCAACCAAAAAACGTTCACTTCGGTTGGTAATATCCTCTGAATCGAAGACAAAAGGTTTTTTTGGCAAAACGTCTATGATTCTTTCTAATAACAAATCGATGTTGGTTTTTCCCAATGCCGATATCGGAATGAAAGCTGCATTTTGAAATGTCTTCGATAAAAGTTCTATGTGCGGTAACAGCTCATCGATGTGCTGAACAACATCAATCTTATTGAGGGCAATTATTATGGGTGTACTGATATTTTCAAGATATTTTGCTACGTATTGATCAGCAAGAGTCCATTCGGCACGATCTAGGACAAAAAGCACAACGTCCACATCATGCATTGCGGCTACGGCGGAGCGATTCATAATCCGATTTAGGGCAACAGCCTGCTTCGCATGGATTCCTGGCGTGTCAACAAATATTATTTGAGCCTTTCTTTGAGTTTTAATGCCCATTAAATTATGTCGTGTTGTTTGTGGTTTGCGCGATGTGATACTGAGTTTCTGGCCAACAATATGATTGAGGAGCGTAGATTTTCCTACATTGGGTCGTCCGATGATGGCCACATAACCACATCGCTCACCTATTTCGTTCATTGGCGCGCCTTGATCGCTTCAAGCATTTGCTGTGCCACCAGCTGTTCAGCTTTTCTGAGACTATCTGAAGTGGCATGGAACTCCCGATCTAACGGCTCAATCATACAGCTTACTGTGAATTTTCGACTGTGAGCCTCTCCTATTGTTTTGACTAGTTGATAATGAGGCAAAGATTTGCCCCGACCTTGCAACCACTCTTGAAGAGCAGTTTTGGCATCCTTGGTTGACCGTTGACGAATCGCACTCTCCATGTTTTCATTAAACCAATGCACGACAAAATGATGAGCTTTGATAAATCCTCCATCTAAATAAATTGCCCCAATCAATGCTTCCAAGGCATCTGCTAAAATGGAGTCTCGATTTCGTGATCCGACCTTGATTTCTCCCGAGCCCAAGATCAAATGTGGACCCAAATTCATTTGCCGAGCTACTTTAGCAAGAGATTCCTTACGAACCACTTGAGATCTCATCCGACTCAACTCACCCTCACTGGCCGAAGGGAGTGTTAGGTAAAAATAATCCGCAACGATAGCACCAAGTATGGAGTCCCCAAGGAATTCTAGCCTTTCATTGTTTTTCGCTGCGGCACTGCGATGCGTGATAGCCCTTTCCAAAAAAGCTTGGTCACTGAAGCGATACTGAAGCTTGTCCTCAAGTTTTGAAAGACCCAAACCGTGTTCTCCTTGCCTTTACCGCTTGTTCCCACAATATAAATCAATCGATGTGTTGTGCTACATTTTGTTGAGTCACTCAGTTCAGTTTATCCAACCTGCTCTGGAAAAATTGGGTATGCTTAAGAATTCGTCCCAAAACATCCAACGAGCAAAAGCTTTCCCGACGACTCTTTGGGCTGGGACCGGCCCCCAAACCCTGCTATCACTCGAATTGTCACGATTATCTCCCATCATAAAATAGTGTCCTTCTGGCACNACAGAGGTGTAGTTNAGGCTTAATTGTGTTGGGAGCAATCTTTTATGAATCGTATGAGGAAGAACATTAAGATATTCGTTCATAACTACAGAACGGGAATCTTCCGGCTCATTATCTAGAGCAAGTTGCTTCACTTTTTCACCATTGATGTATAGAACACCAGAGATCACTCGAACCTCGTCTCCGGGCAATCCTACCAGACGTTTTATAAAATACCGATCCTCATGAGGCGGAAAAAAAACCACAACGTCGCCACGATTGGGATCTCTGATTTCAAAAAATTTATGGCGCAAAACCGGCAATCTTAAACCATAGGTCCATTTGTTCACCAATATAAAGTCCCCCACTTGCAAAGTGGGCACCATGGATTTCGACGGAATTTGGAAAGGCTCGACAACAAAAGACCTCAGTATCAAAACAATCCCAAGGACGGAAGCCAAAGACGCAATGAACTCTAGAGGGCCCTCTTTATGTTTAAAAATGAGATGGTTAGCCAACCAAACCGTAAAAGAAACAATGAAAATTGATGTAAGTATCAGCTCAAAGTTGAAGTTCATAATCGCATTCTCTTTTCAGTACAAAAATTCTATATATTATGTTTGTAGAACGGCTAAGAATGCTGCCTGAGGAATTTCAACGCTTCCAACTTGTTTCATTCGGCGTTTCCCTGCCTTCTGTTTCTCCAGAAGTTTTTTCTTTCGAGTCACATCTCCACCATAACATTTTGCCGTCACATTTTTCCGTAAAGCCTTGACCGTAGTGCGTGCAATAATATTACCTCCTACCGCGGCTTGAATTGCTACGTCAAACATCTGCCGTGGTATCAATTCCTTAAGCTTTTCGGATAACTCACGACCTCTTTTGACAGATTCTCCTCGATGAACTATGGCGGCTAGCGCGTCCACTCGCTCACCATTTATAAGAACATCAAGCTTTACTAGAGGCGCAACTTGAAAACGGACAAACCCATAGTCGAGCGACGCAAAACCTCGGCTCACAGATTTTAATCTATCAAAAAAATCCATCACAACTTCTGCCATTGGCATTTCATATACTATTGAAACTTGGCCGCCCACGAACTGCATGTCCTTCTGAACACCTCTTTTTTCTGTGCAAAGTGCTAGCACATTACCGACATACTCTTTTGGCACCAAGATGTTGGCTTCACAGATGGGCTCGCGCAATTCACTCACCTTACCAATCTCTGGGAGTTGTGAAGGATTTGAAATCTGTTTGGCATCTCCCAGTGACGTTACAACTTGGTAAACAACTGTGGGCGAGGTCGTGATTAAATCTAAATCGTGTTCTCTTTCCAAGCGCTCTTGGATAATTTCCATATGCAACATCCCCAGGAAACCGCAACGAAATCCAAAACCCAGTGCGTCTGAGTTTTCAGGCTCATAGAACAGCGACGCATCATTTACAGCCAATTTTCCCAAGGCTTCTCGAAAGAGTTCAAAATCGTCAGAATNTATCGGAAACAGCCCGGCATATACTTGGGGTTTAATCCTCTGAAAATCGGGTAGTGCAGAGACATCAACATTAGCCGCATGAACAAATGTATCTCCCACCGGAGCACCTTTAATGTCTTTTATCCCAGATATTACATACCCAACAGACCCTGCCCTAAGTACGCCTGTGTCCTGCCTTTTCGGGGTAAAGACTCCAAGCGCATCAACGCCATGAGCCTTCCCAATCGACTTTGCAATAATTTTATCTTTTGCTCGGAGAGTGCCTTGAACGACGCGTACTAATGATATCACCCCCAAATAATTATCAAACCACGAATCAATAATCAAAGCCTGTAAAGGAGATGCATTAGTTCCCGATGGGGGTGGTATTTTTTTTACTATTTGTTCAAGAATCTCTTCAATACCAAGTCCCGTTTTTGCGCTGCATAATACAGCATCATCTGCAGAAATTCCGATAATATCCTCAATCTCATCGCTTACCTTTTCAGGGTCTGATTGTGGCAAATCAATTTTATTTAGCACTGGCAACACTTCAAGTCCCTGATTGATCGCTTTATAGCAGTTAGCTACTGATTGAGCCTCCACGCCTTGAGCTGCATCTACGACTAATAAAGCACCTTCGCATGCTGCCAACGAGCGGGAGACTTCATAAGAAAAGTCAACGTGTCCGGGAGTGTCTATTAAATTGAGTTGATATTGTTCTCCGTCTCTCGCTGTATACTGGAGTGTGACGCTTTGTGCTTTGATAGTAATACCACGTTCACGCTCAATATCCATGGAATCAAGAACTTGTGTGCTCATCTCGCGTTCCGTGAGTCCGCCGCAGATCTGTATGAAACGATCCGCCAAGGTGGATTTGCCATGATCTACGTGAGCAATAATGGAAAAATTACGAATGTATTTTAGATCGGACACAGACTTTTCACCCACCCTAAAATCAGCGGAGGATTCTATCTCATTCCCGCTCTTAACTCCATGATAATAGTGATACCGTCATATAAGCCCGTAATTAACTCCCAAGCATTATTTTCGGTCGATCTGAACCGTTCTGAAGGTTGCACGGCCCTGCCGGAAAAATCTAATAGGTATGGGATTGTTTTCTGGTAACTGTGACACGACCTTAAGATAATCATTTTTGTTATTTATTCGAATGCGCCCGAGTTGGACAATCACATCGCCAGGAAGGAGACCAGCTTTTGCAGCTGGGGAGCTGGAAGAAACTCGGCTAATAATTACGCCATCTTGAGTCATTGTACCTCTGTCAGAGCTATCATTTTTATCCCGGACAAGAAGACCTAGACGATCACCGCCATCCTGGTGAGATGGCGGAGCTCCACTGTCGGTTAACGCAGCTACAACAACGTTCAGTATTCTTTTGGAACCATCTCTGTAGATCTGCACTGGAACACTTTGTCCCGGTTTGACACTGCCAACCGCCGGCGGGAGATCACCGGAATCAATAATTGAGCTCCCGTTGAATCTTGTAATCACGTCACCAGGCATTAAACCGCCTTCTTCTGCAGGGCTACCATTTTCGATTGCGCTCACCAGCGCCCCTTGGGCTTTGCTAAGCTTTAGCGCCTGAGCCAGCCTCTGATTTACGTCTTGAATGGCAACACCTAACCATCCCCTATCAACCCGTCCGTTATTTTTAAGCTGCTCGACCACATTCAGCGCTACACTCGCTGGAATAGCGAAAGAGAGACCAATTGACCCTCCTGTCCTAGAATAGATCTGCGAGTTAATTCCAACCACGCGACCCTCAAGATCAAAAAGCGGGCCGCCTGAGTTGCCCGGGTTTATGGCGACATCTGTTTGGATGAAGGGCACATAAGTCTCATTGCGCTCAGTTGGAATACTGCGACCTATGGCACTCACAATGCCTGCAGCCACCGAATAATCTAACCCGAAGGGCGATCCAATCGCCAGCACCCATTCGCCCACACGCACACTGTCTTCAGGCGCTAAAACTAACACCGGAAGGTCATCGGCATCGATTTTTAGTAGCGCCAGGTCTGAACGGCGATCGGACCCTATTATAGTCGCATCGAATTCTTGTCTGTCGGAGAAGGTCACTCTGATCTCATCGGCAGAGTTCACCACATGATGATTGGTCAAGATATATCCGTCTTCAGAAATGACAAAACCGGAACCCATAGAATACCGCTGAGGTCGATCTTGCTGGCTTCGACGCTGTTGCTCCAATAACTCTCGGAAAATGTCTGGAAGCTGACCACGGTATGAGGGTAAACCCTGTCTATCCTGTTCCTTGAAACTAACGTTAACTTTCACAACAGCAGGAGAGCTTTGCTCTACCAATTCGGTGAAGTCAGGTAGTCGGCCTTCAGCTATCAACGGGCTCAGACACATCAAACCGGCCATAAAGAATCGACTCGTTAGGATCACACCTTGCCCTTTCAGTTTTTCGCGTATTGAATTACGACACATCGAGTTCACAAAAATCGTCACCTCAGTTTTAAACTAAAGCTAATTTGTTTGCGGTCAGCTAGACCGCTCGGCTGAGAGCTTGCCAACATATTATCTTCCGCATCAGCGCTCATTTCCAAAAATCGGCTCTCTAATTCGTGTAATTACGCAAAATTCGTGTGAAATGGTTTTGCAGCGCCATTGCGTGTCCAGCGGTCGCCTGAGCTTACGAACTTGCTTCACACTGAAAATCCACCAAAGCCTACCAAACAGACTCGATCTGATGGATGAGGCAGCCGAACGCCCTCTCCTTGACCCGCGCAGCCTAATTACCGGTTCCTTGGAGGATCAATTAAGACCCGATCTATTAAAAAACATTTTATCGTCAAGCATACTCCAACGACCGAGAATGTTCGAGCCAAACCTAGGCGATCTGGGCTTCCCAGTGCCAAAAGTTCTCTACTTAGCCATTCTTATCCACCTCATCGTCCGTCTGCAGGTCGTCTTTTTTCTCCATCTTTCGCTTTTCATNAAAATTCTTCGTGGTCGGTTTAGAGGAAGAAATTGTTTTCCCTCTTAGCCCTCTCTCAGCGATTTGTCCTTGCTCCAACGCCCTGACTCTTGGCGACTCAGCACTCACTGTCTGAACGTCGATGGACGGCTGAAATCCAGCTGGATGTCGCATCATGGGTTCATTTTTCTTGTTGACTTGAACATGCTGCGCGGGCGGAGCCTTGGGGCTTTTATTTAATGAGGCTCCATTGTATGTTTGCACCGATAGAATAGTAATCAATGCAACAGAGGCAGCCACACCAAATCGCATGAGCGACCCCTGACGCCCAAATGAGGGCTTTGAGTTGGAATAAGACCAGCCGCCAACACTTCGAGAAACATCATTTCTGTAGTCAATATCGGCCGGTAATGGTTCGCCCTTGATTATTGATGAGGAAATTTGATAGCGATTCCATAGCTTTAAGAGCTCCTCTCTCTCAGAGCCTGAAAGCGCGGCCAAAATTTGTCTTTTCTCAAACTCAGACGCTTCACCGTCCATCATAGCCGATAGTGACTCCTTCAATTCCTCCCTCACTTCGAACATCTAAATACCTCAACTCGAGCTAATTCCACAAATAATACAATTATGACAACTTTAATTCAGCTTTGTTCCATAAGTTGTTAGTTTCCCGCCAATAATTCCCGAACCTTATTGTCAATAACCTCTCTCGCTCGGTATAATCTCGATCGCACAGTCCCCGTCGCACAATCCATAATTACGGCAATTTCATCATAACTAAGATCACCATATTCTCTTAGCGTTACCGCTGCGCGCATGTCCTCAGGCAGGTCATCAATGACTTTTCGGATTTCTGCCGCCAGTTGTTGACAGAATAACTGTGTTTCAGGAGTTTCTATCTCATGCAATCTCTGACTTCCATGGACCGTTTCTGCAGCGCTAATCTCTAAATCAATGTTCGGCACGCGGCGGACACCTGATAAATTGTGGTTTTTGGCAGTATTGATAGCAATTCGATACAACCATGTGTAGAACTGAGAATCACCCCGAAAATTGTAAAGTGCTCTATAGGCCCGCAAAAACGTGTCTTGAGTCACGTCATCCACGTCCTCGCTGTGCTTTAAGAGTTTTGCAACAATCGCCCTGACCCGAAATTGATATTTAATGACCAGAAGGTCAAACGCGTTTCGGTCACCCTTCTTGGCTTTCTCGACCAGTTGCTCGTCTGGAGTGTCTTTCTTTTCGTGCATAATTCCAAAATATTTCGGTTAAATTATCAAAATCAATTCCGAGCGCCGGCAATTTTTGATTGATGAAAAACCATTTGCCATCAACAATGTGACTGCCAATTTGTTGACTGATATATTATCATGGCAGATCCAAAGTGTATGTCGGAAGCATGGGACAAAATACAAATTTTGACGTTTTGATTGTAGGAAGTGGCGTTGCGGGTTTAACTTTAGCGCTCCACGTAGAGGAGAAGTATCGCGTTGCAATCATCAGCAAAGAAACGCTCCAGGGCGGCGCCTCTTGGCTTGCGCAGGGGGGAATAGCCGCGGTTTTAGACGAAAACGATACCAAAGAAGCTCACATACGAGATACAGAAGTAGCCGGAGCAGGCCTGTGTCGCGGCGATGCGGTGCGTTTTGTAGTTGAAAATGGACCCGATGCAGCAAATTGGCTAATAAACGCAGGCGTGGATTTCACTAAAAATGAAAATGAAGAAAACTACCATTTGACTCAAGAGGGTGGCCATAGTCATAGGCGAATACTACATAGTGCTGACGCTACCGGCAAAGCAGTTACAGGTGCGCTTGTGGAGCAAGTGCTGGCAGCAAAAAACATAACCGTATTAGAGAATTTCTATGCGATTGATTTGGTCACCCAAGCAAATAAAAACTCTCAAAAACCTATGTGTGCTGGAGCCTATGTTTTAGACGTAAAGAGCAACCAGGTTCGGGTTTTTTGCGCAAAAAATGTTGTTCTCGCTACCGGCGGAGCCAGCAAATCGTACCTCTACACGAGCAATCCGGACGGTGCAACTGGCGATGGCATTGCAATGGCCTGGCGCCGCGGTTGCCGTATTGCAAACTTGGAGTTTAACCAATTCCACCCCACTTGTTTGTATCATCCAAACGCAAAATCATTTTTAATAACAGAAGCCTTGCGTGGGGAAGGGGCGGTTTTGAGGCTCCCTGACGGCAGCCGCTTTATGCATCGATTCCACAAATCTGCTGAACTCGCTCCACGAGATGTGGTCGCCCGAGCAATCGATCATGAAATGAAGCGTTTGGGCAGCGATTGTCTTTTTTTAGATATTAGCCATAAATCGTCCAAGTTTATTAAAAACCGTTTTCCCAATGTGTATGAGCAATGCATGCAATTTAACATTGATATCGTCTGCAACCCAATCCCAATTGTTCCCGCTGCACACTACACATGCGGGGGAATATTGGTCGATAAGCGTGCCCAAACAGACGTGCTTAACCTCTATGCGATAGGCGAAAACGCATGCACTGGCCTCCATGGGGCAAATCGAATGGCAAGTAATTCATTATTAGAGTGCATTGTTTATGCTCGAGCGGCTGCAGATGCTATAAATGAACGAATACCGCAAACAGAGGTACCCGGTTCAATCAGAGAATGGGATGAATCGAGAGTGCTTCATTCGGATGAAGAGGTCGTTATCTCGCATAATTGGGACGAATTAAGGCGATTTATGTGGGATTATGTCGGTATTGTAAGGACAAATAAACGTCTCGAGCGAGCTCAAAATCGTATCAAATTGCTTAAGACCGAAATCCAAGACTATTACGGAAACTACAAGGTAAATCGTGATTTATTGGAATTGCGCAACTTGGTTACTGTTTCAGACTTAATTATCCAGTGCGCTGTCAAGCGGCGGGAAAGTCGGGGTCTTCATTTCACTCTCGACTATCCCGAATTGTCTCCGGAAGCTGAGGATTCGATCGTTACTCCAAACAATTTTGCCTGAACGTGCATAGTATCCATTAGCCGCGCAGTATGATTTTGTCGACTGTCATGATTAGAGGTCGCTCTTAAAATGGGCCGCCCGAATAATCTCCACGATCCGACAAAAACTCTTATCTGGCAATATCTGACGCGATATGAGCCATTGAAAGAGCAATTGGTCATCCTGCTCCAAAAGTACTTCAAACGCAATTTTGTCCTCTTCGCAAAGACTTTCGTAATGAAGTTTTACAAACGGCGTAAGCAGCAAATCCAATTCCAACATGCCTCGGCGACTCGCCCATAGAAGTCGATTTCTATTCATACTATTCCTAATCTCGGTTAGAATCCTCACTTGAGTGTTGAAAAGTCCTGTTTTTAAAATAATTTTGGAACTTGTTATGGACCTTAGCAAAGTTTTCGCAAAGTATACGATTCCGCCCCGTGCAGAGTTTGGTCATCGAATCGCATCGTTTGGGGAAAAAGCCGAAGATTACAAAAGATTAACAGGCTCTGACCTAATCTGTCCTCGAAAAAGAGGCTTTATAAGAATAAGCGGAATCGAAAGCAAAAAGTTCCTGCAGGGCCAAGTGACTTGCGACGTGCAATTAGCAGACCGATTCCGAGTCTTTAGAGGAGCGCATTGTACGCCCAAAGGGAAAATCATCTTCACGTTTTCCGGATATTGTGACGAGAAGCAAGATATAATCCTAGAAACGCACCCTTCGGTAACAAACATGGCCATTGAAAGCCTCGAGAAATACGCTCCTTTTTTTAAAATTTCGATCACAGACGTAAGTCAAGAGCAACAGAGCTTCATCATGACCGGGCCAAAAATAGCTGAAGTGTTAACTCAGCGCGTGAAAGGGTCGTTTCCCAGCAAAGTGTCAGAAAAAATAATGCCGCCTTTTTATCTTAACTATATCGGGAAAGAAATATATGCTCTGACTTTTAAATTCGAAGACATCCCTAGCGGAGTCAGTCTGCTTAGCCAGTTTAGACCTATTGGCGAGGATTTAGCGGATCTCCTTCTACTTCGAACTGGCTTCGCGGAGGTTACTGAATTTACAACTGATCTGTTCATCCCGCAGATGCTCAATCTGGACAGAATGGACTTCATAGATTTCAAAAAAGGATGCTATACAGGCCAAGAAATAATCGCTCGAGCTCACTATCGCGGTGTTATTAAGCGCCGTATTCGTCATCTGCTCTGTGCACTTGAACACAGTCCGCAAGCTGGCGATATAATAACTAGCTCATCCGGAAAGACCATCGGTTCAATCGCAAGCGTGGCTAGGAGCAGTCCAAGTAATGTGGAACTTTTGGCCGTAATGTCTGACTCAGTGAGTGAATTTAGTGGGCTCAAGATCAACGAAGAAACGGGTGTGGATGGGCGCGAGTTGCAGCTTGCATATTAAGTGAGAGCAATTCGATGCCGACCGACCACTCAAAATCGCATAATATTGACGCAGTCTCGGGTTAACTTGGTTAATCGTATTGGTTAAAAACAATTTAAAAACCTTCAAGCACCTCTCACAGCAATCACCCAAAGACTTTCGTCGACTTAAAATGCAACCATTCTCCAGCCAACACTGTTAGTGGTTGAACAATCGTCCATGGTTATCTTTTAATACTTTTTATCAAACTATCTGCGCGAGCGTTATCTACGGATGCAAACCAAACTATCTCAGGATAGCAGCGTCCTGCAGCATTCAGGCAAAGACGCACAAAATGCATTGGTGCACCCTGCTCTTCGGCGGAGTGGTCGAAAAAAGACACTTGCGTGTTGTTATCCCATACTTGCTTTAAGCGACGGATCAGGTTTTTTTCTACGAATCTGCTTGCTCTTTCAGAGTCAAAATTTTGTTGCCCGGAGGCAAGTTTTTTCAGGGTGTCAGCCATCACTGAAAGGCGTGTTGATATCTTTCCGGCTGGATGAGGGAGGTCTTGCAATAACTTTGAGGCCTTTTCCAATGGGTAGATGGCCTCTACGTAGAGTTTTTGGTGCTCTTCAGTAGCTCCCGACATTTCTGAGAGGGCGCTTATAACATAATCTTTAAAAGCATCTCTTATGGCAAGTTCTAGTTCAGGAGTAGTTGTGTTTCCAAATGAAAATTCACTAATTAGGTCCTCTAGTTGCTCCTGAGAAAAAAGATCTTTTAGCACAAACGTGTTGATCATGACTAATATCTCTACTAAAATTATGTTGCGGTGGTTCGCGTTAAACACCCGCATTGATCATGCGTTAAAAGACCACTTATACCTATATTGGGCAATTGCCCTAGGAGAAGTGTTATGAATCATCAATTAGTTTACCGAGGCTTAGCCAACAGTAACAACGTAAAATCAAATTTTAAACTTGCTGACAGTGGTTCTCTCAGATACCGAGGATCAATCCTGTCAAAGGAGCGCTCAACGCAAAATTTTGTCAAGAGCAATACTTATCGCGGTGTAAAGTTTGTAGCGTGATTCATTATAACGAAAAGTCGAGGCGTATGCCTCGGCTTTCTCGTTTTCTAAAACCTAAGCTTCCCCGTGTTGCATGAGCCAGCTCGATATGTCGCCAGTTTGGGAAACTTGCTGTAATAACCTAAACAACCAACTCCATCTGCGACTGATAACGAGGTAAACTTTTTTGGCATTGCTGAATCGATAATATAAAAGGCTGGGCCATAAACCTTTCTGATGAACCAGAAAGCTCTCTACATTATTTACACAACAGGTCTATACTCCTCGCGAATTCGTACTTCATCGGTGTAATATAAATTTTAATACCTCTGGAGCAGCTATGGCAACAACCGGATGCAATCCGTCGCAAAAAGCTTATGATCGACATGTAGCATACTGGCTTTTGATCTGTGCAGGCACCATCTTTGGTATGATTTTGTTGGGGGCCGTGACTAGGTTAACTCAATCAGGTTTATCGATGGTAGACTGGCATCCAGTGACAGGAATAATCCCCCCGTTAACTGAGGCTGATTGGCAAAAAGAATTTTTCAAATACCAGCAATTCCCAGAGTATCAAAAAAAGAATCTCGGCATGGAGATTTCTGAGTTCAAGACAATATTTTTGTTTGAGTATTTTCATCGGGTGCTGGGTCGGTTTATTGGCTTGTTATTTCTCTTGCCATTTTTATTTTTTTATTTTACAGACCGGCTACGAGCCGGCCTTACCCCGAAGCTAGTCGCCCTGTTTATCTTGGGAGGATTCCAAGGCGTTCTGGGATGGTACATGGTCAAAAGCGGATTGGTGGATGACCCCAACGTCAGTCAATACCGGCTCACTGCGCACTTAGGGACCGCAGTGATTATATATAGCGCCATTTTGTGGGTGGCTTGGAGCTTGCTGTTCAAGCCCACGGAGCAGCTTTTCAAGATGCGGGCAGGGGCGGTGGCAACTAGCTGCGCCATTTTTCTGATGATTCTCTCAGGGGGACTTGTGGCAGGCACAAAAGCCGGCTATGTGTATCCTACTTTTCCTTTAATGGGACATAGCTTCTTTCCTGAAGAACTATATTCGATGACTCCTGTTTGGCTTTCAGCCTTTGAAGACTTGGCTACCATCCAATTCAACCATCGAATGTTCGCCTATTTCATTGTATTGTTGATATCGACCTTCACGTTTTTTGCTCTGAAGTCTGGTGCCATCGGGCCAGCCAAAGGAGGGATCCTTTGCATGTTCGTTATGATGATTCTTCAGGTGATCCTTGGAATCTCTACGTTAGTGATGAACATGCCAATAGCCCTGGCAACAGCCCATCAAGGCGGCGCCGTTCTCCTCCTCACTGCATCGCTTTTTGTAACACATTCGCTTATCATTGGAAACGCAAAGAACTCGGTCGGTAACAACTGTGAATCAGATTTAACACCGGCAGGTGAAGGCGGCGTCGCTCACTCTGGGCGCATGTGAGGAAATAACAGTACATCACGGATAGACCTCGAGTTAGTAAGAATCATAACCAATCGATCGATGCCAATACCTTCTCCCACCGCCGGTGGCATGCCATATTCCAAGGCTCGGATGTAGTCTTCATCGAAATGCATTGCCTCGTCATCGCCCTCATTCCGTTCCGACACCTGATGCTTAAAGCGCTCCGCCTGATCCTCCGGGTCGTTTAACTCAGAAAAACCATTAGCGATTTCTCTTCCACCGATGAACAACTCGAATCTATCAGTTAATGAAGGATCAGAGTCATTTCTCCTTGATAGAGGAGATACTTCTGCTGGATATTGAGTTATGAAGGTTGGTTGTTCAAGCTTAGATTCAACTGTCTTTTCAAAGATTGCTAACTGTAATTTTCCGAGCCCCCAACTTTCTTTCACACCAATACCTAACGACAGTGCTAATTCACGTGCCGGGTCCAGTCGACTTAAGTTGTCAGGAGCGATGGCGAGGTTGTAATGGACAATCGAATCGAACATCGAGAAACGAGCAAAAGGTTTTCCAAAGTCGATGACGAGTTTCCGATGATCTCCTTTCTCCTCACCGCCGCGAGTATTAATCACTTTGGTAGAACCCAAAACTGAATTGGTCAGCCTACGAAGCATATCCTCCGTGAGTTTCATTGCGTCCTCGTAGTCAGCATAAGCTTGATAAAATTCCAACATGGTAAATTCAGGGTTGTGGCGAGTAGATAAACCTTCGTTGCGAAAATTACGGTTTATCTCATAGACTCTCTCAAAACCACCGACTACCAACCTCTTGAGATAGAGTTCTGGGGCTACACGCAAATACATGTCTATGTCCAAGGCATTATGATGGGTCACAAAGGGTCTTGCGACAGCTCCTCCCGGGATAACTTGCAGCATGGGTGTCTCTACCTCTAAAAAGTTTATCGCATTCAGGTAGCCTCTCAGAAAACTTATTATCTCTGAGCGCAACCTGAATGTATCTCTCGCACCTGGGTTAACGATAAGATCAACATAACGCTGGCGATATCTCAGCTCTTGATCAGCTAACCCATGGAATTTGTCCGGAAGCGGACGTAATGACTTAGTTAACAACCGCCATTCGCCCATCTGGATAAAAAGGTCGCCTTTGTTCGAGCGTTGCAACGAGCCTACCGTTCCTATTATGTCGCCAAGATCTAGGCTTTTGACGAATTCTCTCGCCAATTTGGTGACATACAGTTGGATACTCGCAGAACTATCCTGCAACACAACAAAGGCACCCCTGTTCCTGATAATCCTGCCGGCAACACTCACAATCAAGTGCCTTCGCTCAAGATCGCTCTTACTGACGTCTGAAAACTCCGATTGCAGATGTCCCGCTGAGTGTTCGGGACGAAAATCATTTGGGAATGTAAAGTCGCTTTGCTGACGCAAATCTTTCAGTTTCCGCCTTCGCTCAGAAACCAACCGGTTGAAGTCTTGCTGCTCTGTCATATTAAAATTAACCTAGATAATCTGATATATTGAAGAGCCAATCACAAACCAGCTTTTAACGACGCNANAATAAAGGTATCTAACTTTCCATCTAAGACCGCTTGGGTATTGCGCGTCTCAATATTTGTGCGAAGATCTTTGACACGTGCATCGTCTAAAACATAAGATCGTATCTGTCTACCCCAACCGATATCCGACTTGCTTTCCTCAGTTTCCTGCGCCGCTGTATTTCGCTTTTGCAACTCTAAATCATACAAGCGGGCCCGCAGCATTTGCCAGCATTTTTCTCGGTTTTGGTGCTGCGATCGCTGGTTTTGACATTGTACCACGATGCCAGTGGGTTGATGAGTTAGCCGGACCGCTGAGTCCGTTTTATTCACATGCTGCCCTCCTGCGCCCGAAGCACGATAAGTATCAGTCCGCACATCAGAAGAGCTAATGTCAATTTCTATGTCATCATCAATCTCAGGCGAAACAAAAATGGAGGCAAAAGAAGTATGGCGTCGATTACCCGAATCAAAAGGAGATTTCCTTACCAGTCGATGCACCCCGATCTCTGTTCGCAACCAGCCGAAAGCATATTCACCAGTCACCTGCACAGTTGCGCTTTTGATTCCGGCGACGTCTCCTGCAGAACACTCAACCAGTTCCACTGCAAACCCTTTATCGCTAGCCCAGCGGAGGTACATTCGTAACAACATCTCTGCCCAATCTTGAGCCTCAGTGCCACCTGAACCTGACTGAACATCCAAAAACGCATTATTCAAATCCCGTTCGCCAGAGAACATCCGCCTGAATTCGAGTTTAGACAACTCTCCTTCTAAAATCTTAACCTCACTGTCGACTTCGTCCAACATCTCTGTATCGGATTCCGCTGATGCCATCTTCAATAGCTCGCTGGCATCATTGAGTCCATTAAATAGGTTGTCGATCGTGGTGATTACATGCTGCAAATTGGATCGATCTCGACTAAGAAATTGAGCGCTATCAGCATCATTCCAAATCTCAGGGTCAGCGAGTTCCATTTCCACTTCTGAGAGCCGCTCTTTGCAACCCCTGTAGTCAAAGATACCCCCGTAGCAACTCGGTGCGAGCTTGCAGTTCTTCAATCAATCCGGTTATCAAGTTTACTTCCACAGAAAGCCTCGTGTTGATTTAAATTAGTGCGACATACTACCTGACTGATTGCGGGACGCCAAATCACCCGCATAATGTTGAAAACCAATTAGAAGAATTGCAGTATGGCAGAGGTTGATTTGCCGCCAAGGAGTATAGTTTGTGCGCTCGATCATATGGGTTTCACCAATACTGGCAACTACATACTTAACTTTTTGGCCAACACCAATCGACCCGAAGCGATGGGACTCGCCAAAAAATGTAGGCTACATAGGAGCCTTCATGCAAAATTCGTTACTTGAAGAACTAGTCTTCTCCGAAATCGCTGGAGCACATGGACCCGAGGGTTCGACTTTGGGCGACGATGGTATGATCTCTGCCCCCCTCTGACGAAGGCTGCATCCTTAAGCATAATCCAATCACGATGAAAAGCGAGAGGCGGGTAACCACTGGTGGAGGTCCTCTCGGTATCGCCTTTGATCAACACTCAAACCTGTTGATGGCGGATGCTTTTTTGGGCTTGCTCAGCATTTCGCCTACTCAAACGGTTTGTATAAGAGCCAACCTTGCCAACGGTTATCCAATAAAGTAGGCCAACGATGTCAATATTGCCCCAGATGGAAAAGTTTATTTCAGCGACGCATCGACAAAATTGGGGGCGCTCGAAATCGGTGGAACTAATATGGCCAGTCTGTTCGATATCATGGAACGGAAATGGCGGCATTCTAGCCCATGATCCAAAAACCAAGTCAACCATTATCCTGTTTGAAGACCTCAATTTCGCTAATGGCGTTGCCGTTGATATTAATGGACGTTTTCTCCTAGTTGCCGAGACCGGAAGCCATCGGATAATCAAGCACTGGTTACAAGGTGATCGCAAGGGTCAAAGAGAAATCTAAATTGAAAATCTGACGGGGTTTCTGGACGACCTTGTCCTCAGCCAGAGCGGTCGTTAATGGAGTGGGTTGGGAGCACCAAGAGATTTCGCGCTTGACGAATTGGCTCATCTAGCATGGTCCTCGGGTAAAAATTTCTTGCGCTCACGTCGACCGAATGTAAATCACGCTCGGCTCCA
>NZJL01000063.1 GCA_002692165.1 Porticoccaceae bacterium | reverse complement strand
TTGACTCACTGATAAGGTGCACTTGCGTTAAAAAGCGGCAGCATAACTCAGTGACTATTCTCTTATTTTGAGTGCCGAGACACAATTCACGATTCGGTAAATTTCTAACTGGTGGGACCAGTAATAATTGCGTTAACATGATGTTCTTTGCCGGTAACAAAAGGCTTGTAATTTTTAGTAGAGTGATTTCGAGGGTTTTTGCGTATGGCCGATATGTCCGAAAAAATTAAGCTCGACGAGTATATGTCTGCAAAGGGCATGACTAAAGAGGAAGTCTTTCAAGCGATCTCAAGGAAGGAGATTTCTGGTAACTTCGTTGGCGGTGATTGGTATATATCAGATGATAGAAAGTTGCTTGATGAGGGTGCCGAAATCATTGACGCTGAAGGTGAATCTGATCCGAAAACAGATGCGAGGATGACTCGAGAGAAAGAAGAGGCGCTCAAGCAGATAGCAATGGCACAGACAATGGCCAAAACAGCCCAAACTAAGGCGCGTAAGACGAGTAAAACTGGGACTAAGGCAGCAACGAAAAAGACAACTTCTGGCGATAGATCTAAGAAGGAAGGAAAAGCTGCAGCCAAATCCGAGAAAGGAATCGCGGCCACGAAACCCGCTGGCCAGAGAAAGTTGTCGCTAAAGGATTCAGGAATGGCCGAGTCAATTTTGGCTGAGGCCAGAGAATTGGCGTTAGGTCCGGATGGGGCAGCTAAGTCCGCGCCCGCGTCTAAAACTACTGTCGCTTCAGGAGAAAAAAATCCTTTGGCAACGGGCAAGTTATCTATTAAGGACTCCGGGATAGCTGAATCAATTTTGGCAGAAGCTCGGGAGCTAGCTCTAGGGCCACAAGCAAAAGAGGACATCCTGCCTGAAGCTGAGGAGGCGAGCAGCTTGGCGGCGAGTATCTTAGAGGAAGCCAGAGATCTTGCAAGGCTTCAGGAAAGCATTGCAAACACAAAATTTGATCCTCCTATAAGCGATCCCGTCACTAAACCTGAAAAAACTGCTACAACTCCAAAGTTAATTGCGAAGCAGTTTGATGATCAGTTGTTAGGTGAAGACGCTGAAGAAGAAGAGCGATGGAAGACCAAGTTAGATCAATATGTGTTTGAAAAAGGCATCACCCTAGATGATGCCTACAAGATGATTACTACCAAACAGATCGATGGTCAGTTTATTGGTGGCGAATGGTACGTCATTGACAGTGATGAGGAACATGAAGAGAGAAAGAATGAGGCGGCGGCGAATGCTGCGCTAGCAGAGCAGCGACAGCGAGCAGAAGAAGCAAGGAAAGAAGCCTTACGGAGAGAGGAAGCGCGCCGAAAAATGAAAATCGGCGAGTACATGTTTGATAAAGGTCTAACCAAGGAAGAGGTTTTTAGGCTAATCCAAGACAAGACAGTTGAGGGGCATTTTTCGGACGGTGAATGGTATGTGCTAGAGAGTGTGGAAGATCTGCTGGCCCGCGAACAATCAATACAGCTTGAGGAGGAGGCACGAGCTAGAGAAGAAAAGGAAAAAGAAGAGGCATATAAGGAGCGCAGGCATGAGGCGGGGCTGCAAGATGGTCTAAACGAGGAGGAGCGGTCACGGGCTTTAAACATGCCTTATATTACGGACGCTAAATTTGCAGATCGAACAACACTCAAAACGATAGGTGTTGCTCAGGGTAGCACAGTTCGCTCGAAGAACCTTCCTCCAGAATTGGCCAAAGAGGGTGCAACGATGCCGGGGGCTGAGCTCGTAGCTTTTACTGCTGAGCTCGCGGAGGCTCGAGCCCAAGCAATTGATCGGATGAGGATTGATGCCTTTCTGAAGGGGGCAAATGCTATCGTATCAACGCAGTTCAGTACATCAATGATAGATATTGGGGCTATCGAAATAATGGTCTATGGCACTGCCGTCTTGGTGTCTATGTCTCAATAGTTAAACGATAACAAGAGCATAATATCCCAGCTTAGCAAGCGTCTTGAGATTATCTCTCTAATCAAACTCGGCCATTGATGATAGGATATTTTGGCCCATCTTTTAGCTCCATAGCGCTGCAAAATTTTGTGAAATTTCTATTGAGACCGAAAATGCTTCGCGTAGAATACGCGGTTTAACACAAAAGAAATTTGGCATTAGCGAGGTAACAATGAACAACACTGCCTACATATATGACGCGATTCGCACACCCAGAAGCAAGGGAAAAAGAGATGGATCTTTGCACGAAGTCAAACCGATAGATCTCGGTGCCGGCTTGTTAAATGCTTTGCAAGAGAGGAATGAATTAGATACCTCTTATGTGGATGATGTGATAATGGGATGTGTCACTCCCATCGGCGAGCAGGGAAGTGATGTGGCGAAAATGATAGTTCAAAATGCGGGTTGGGATGAGTCTGTCGCAGGTGTTCAGTTGAATAGGTTTTGTGCTTCCGGACTCGAGGCTGTCAATACTGGCGCGCAAAAGGTAGCTTCTGGCTGGGAAAATATGGTCGTAGCTGGAGGAGTCGAATGTATGTCTCGAGTTCCGATGGGCAGCGATGGGGGCGCATGGTTCCAAGATGCTGCTTTTTCAATTGACACTAGTGTTGTCCCTCAGGGTATAGGAGCGGATACAATTGCAACACTGGATGGTTATTCGAGGGAAGATGTCGATGCCTTCGCACTCGAGTCACAGCGCCGAGCCAGCCAGGCGAGAGACAGGGGTTATTTTGATCGCTCGGTGGTTCCAGTGAAAGATGTTAATGGGCTTACCATTTTGGAGCGGGATGATTTTATCAAGCCTGAAACTACAATGGAGGGCCTAAGAAATTTACGTGCCTCTTTCGAACAGATGGGAAGCATGGGTTACGACGATATTGTGGTGAAAAAGTATAATACCCTTGATCGCATTGATCATGTTCACACTGCAGGGAATTCATCCGGCATAGTGGATGGGGCCAGTGCTGTGTTAATTGGCAATGAGAAAGCAGGGAGAGACCTCGGGCTAACCCCCCGAGCTAGAATTGTGGCCGGATCAATTCTAGCCAGAGACCCTATAATTATGTTGGCGGCACCAGGGCCCTCCGCAAAAAAATGCCTGAGGACCGCGGGTCTTGCTGCGAGTGACATCGACTTATGGGAGATAAATGAAGCGTTTGCCTCTGTCGCCATGCGCTACATGCGCGATCTGGACATAGACCCTGCTATAACCAATGTCAATGGTGGTGCCATAGCAATGGGGCACCCATTGGGGGCCACAGGTGCAATGCTTTTGAGCACTATGTTAGACGAGCTTGAACGAAGAGACTTAAAGCGAGGTATGCTGTCTTTATGCGTGGGTGGCGGCATGGGTATCTCCTGCATTATTGAGCGCAGTTGATAAAATGTCGCTTCTAAATAGTAATGAAATCGTTTTTGAGGACAAATAATGAGTGTATTTGGCTATCATAAAGATGAAGACGGGATAGTAACGATTACCATGGATATGACTGGGCCTGTGAACGCCCATAACGATGAATATAAGGTTGCAATGCATGAGACTATTAACCATTTAGAGGGTGAAAAAGATTTGAATGGGGTCATCCTAGCATCGGCTAAGAAGGTGTTTTTTGCCGGGGCCGATTTGAACGATCTAATTCTTGCCAACGCCGATAAAGCGGAAGTTATTTATCAAAACCTTTTGGATATTAAAGCAGACATGCGGCGTATGGAGTTGCTTCCGGTGCCTGTTGTAGCGGCCATCAATGGATCAGCATTGGGAGGTGGATATGAACTCTGTTTGGCTTGCAACCACCGAGTAGCGTTCGACGATCCATCTGTGAAGATAGGGTTTCCAGAGTGCAACCTTGGGCTATTTCCGGCTGGCGGTGGGGTGGTTCGATTAACCAATTTGATTGGCGTGCAGCCAGCAATGGATATTATTCTCCAGAGCAAGCAAATGACTTCTCGAAAAGCATTGGCCAGTGAATTGATAGACCAGTTGGTTGATGACATAGATGAGCTAGTGCCTGTGGCCAAAAAATGGATTCGAGATAATAAGACAGATTACAACGCTAAAACCCAGCCTTGGGATCGAAAAGGTTTTAAGGTGCCGGGCGGTCCTATAAATGCCCCCAAAAATATTCAATACGCAGTGATGGCTCCGACAATTTTGCATCAGAAGACCCGAGATCTCATCCCCAGTATGAAAGCAGCAATGGATATCTCCTTCCAGGCTAGCACTCTGAGTTTTGATGTTGCGCTCAATATAGAAAGCCGTGCTTTTGTCAGCGTAGTGACTGGCTCTGTGGCTAAAAATATGATCAATACCTTTTTCTTCCAATTAAACAAGATAAAGTCTGGTGCAAGCCGGCCCAAAGGCATCCCGAAGAACATTACGGCTAAGTTAGGCATCATTGGCGCCGGGATGATGGGTCAGGGCATAGCTTATGTATCAGCTAAAGCCGGGATATCTGTGGTGCTCAAGGATATGACTGCAGATCTTGCCCAGAAAGGAAAAGCATACAGTGAGCGCCTGCTGAAAAAGCAAGTGAGTTCCAATCGTTTGACTGAGGAGAAGTCCGCAGAAATCCTTCAACTGATAACCCCTACTGCTGATGACACTGACCTAGATGGATGCGATTTGATCATAGAGGCGGTTTTCGAAAATATTGAACTGAAAAATGAAATAGTGAGGGCTCATGAGAAATTTGTTTCAGAAGACGGATTCTGGGGCTCGAACACATCCACGCTACCTATCACAGCTTTATCTGAGGCGAGTGCAAAACCGGAAAGGTTTATCGGGATTCATTTTTTCTCGCCTGTGGAAAAGATGCCTTTGGTTGAAATTATTATTGGCGAAGAAACTAGCGATGAGGCATTGGCCAAGGCATTTGATTTTACTCAGCAGATTGGCAAAACACCTATAGTTGTCAACGATTCTTTGGGTTTCTTTACATCTCGTACTTTTTCAACTTACTGTGACGAAGGCGCCCGCTTGTTAGTCGAAGGTATCCACCCTATCAAGATCGAAAACTTGGGCAAAGCTATTGGAATGCCGGTTGGACCCTTGCAGGTTCAGGATGAGGTGAGTCTGGAGCTTAGTCGAAAGGTCTCCGATACCTGGGATGCAATGGGCTTTGCAGATAAGTGGGGTAGTGGAGATATTCAGCGAAGGGTGGTAAAAGATTTAATTATAGACAATGGCCGAGGCGGCAGACATCACGGTGGGGGCTATTATGATTACAACGAGGATGGAACCAAAAACATCTGGCCAGGACTGTTTGAACTTTACTATGATAAAAATGCCGAAATTCTAGATGACGATATTAAAGATCGGTTAATGTTTCGTCAAGTCATTGAGACGCTGAAGTGCTATGAGACAGGGGTTTTAAATAGTGTGGATGACGGAAACATTGGCTCTATTATGGGAATAGGAGCGCCAGTTCACACCGGCGGCTTCTTGCAATTTGTTAATACATATGGTTTGGAAGCCTTCATCACGCGCTCTGGGGAGCTAGCAGCTAAATATGGCGACCGTTTTGCCTGTCCAGACATAGTCCAAAAGAAAGTCAATTCGGGTAAGGAATTTATCTGATTTTATTATAGGCCAATGGTCATGTTTTCTGGTTATTCTATTAGAATCGCAGTTGATGGTTAGTTTATCTTGTTTGCTCATCAAAAAGGATCTGGTTATGGCTAGGGCGAGACAGGGTAGGATTATACATGCATCAGATTGACGATTTGATGAATCCAAGTGTCCAAAGCTGTCCTTATGGGCTTTTCACGCGGCTCAGAGATCAGGCGACTGTCTATAAAATGTCCCATCAAGATATCTATATAGTGACTTCTTTCGATCTCTGTGCTTAGGTCATGCAAAATCCGGAGTTATTTGCTAGCGGAGTTCCACCTATGGCNATAAAGCCGGGAGGTGGTCCATATCAAGTAATAGAAATCTATTCTCGCGAGGGCTGGTTGCTATCCGCGTCATGTTCAACGTTCGATCCTCCCAGACATTCGTGGGTCTGAGCGTTGCTGAAGAAATTCTTTCCTACTTCGAAAGTAGGGGGAGATGGTTCCTTTTATCAAAAAGACAGCGGAAAAACTATTACTTGATTTTCCCAAGGGTGACAGCTGCGAGTTTGTGCAAGACTTTACTTTGCTGTTCCTTTGCCCACAATTGTTATAGCTGAAACGCTTGGAGTGCCAAGCGACATGCTTCCCCTAATTAAGCGGTGGTCGGATGCTATAGTTGAACCTGTTATTACGATGATAACTCCTCAACGAGAAATCGAATGTGCCAAACTTTTAGTTGAGATGCAGCATTTCTTCAAAGATCAGCTAGATCAACGAAAGGGTTGACCTGGTAATGATTTGCTTAAAATCTTTGCAAATGTATCTGATGATCGAGGTAGACCTGTTGCTTTGAACGACCGACTAGCAATTATAACCATTGATCTGCTGGCGTCTAGTAATGAAACCACCGCTGCAGCCATTCCCTCTGNAATGTTGAAGCTGGTGGAGAACCCAGAGTTAGTAAAGCAACTGCGATCAAATCCTCGTTTCTTGCGTGCTTTTTCGCCTGGAATCGCCTGCGCAGGCAGGCCTCGGCGAGTTATGTCCAACACATCACTCGGCGCAGTATAGCTCGATGATGGTGATATCTTGAGTTTGCGTTTTGGTTCTGCCAACAGAGATACAAGCGCGTTTTATGATGCAGCGGAGATAAGTTTGCAAAGAAAGTCATTTGCGGGTCATTTAGCATTTGGTCACGGACGTCATTTTTGCATCGGAGCATCCCTTGCGAGACAAGAGATGATGACTAGTTTTCAAGTGCTCTCGGGAAGTTTAGACAATTTTACTTTTGATAGATACTTTAAGCGCCCTTGGATATATTCCTAGCTTCTTTGGACGAAATCTTAAAGAATTATCTTTGGCATTCGATCGGATAGATGTATGAAGAAAATAACAAGTATTCTATCGAGCTGGTTTTTCCCAGCAATCGTCAGCTGCCTAAGTTGTTGTGTCATACCAATTAAAACTACGGTTGGGTTTGTGCGCTTTTTCAGCCATCATCAAAGGTAAGCTTGCATCTTTGTAATGCGCCTTCCATCATTATTACATTAGTTTTGTCTCGGTTATCCATGGAGTTCCTGTACTCTGTCACCTCTGTAAGTATGCTTTTGTAGGCAGGCCGGTTGATTTCCCGGGCTAATAAGTCCTCTTTTGCTTTATATTCTCGTGTCAAAACATCCAAAATCTCATTGGGTACTTTTTTTCCTATCGCTTTTAGACCACAACGCCAATAGACATTAATCATTTCTGGGTCAGACCTTGAGAGTGATCTCTTTTTAAGATCTTGGACGCCCTTGATGCCACCGAGACGATAAAATAAGTAAAGTTTTTTGCTGTCGAGCCCGGAGGGGATATCCGGAGCCGATGATGATCCTGCACCTCCACCGCAAGCGATGATGGCGAGCAAAACAAAGACGGGAATGTATTTACGCATATGCCTCTCCTGTGTTCGTTTAATCTGGCGAAAGCTGCAATTATCGGCTGGTAAACTTATGAAGACACAGATGACGTAATTAGTCAAGAATCATAAACGTGCACAAAACATATCTCGATTCGAATTTTTTAGTCAGAAATCGTTGGCTGGTATTGAATCCGATAACGAACAGAAAACAGTTAAAGTCTGGCTGGGAGAGCCCGTAGTTTGGTATAGTAAAGGGTGAAATTTATGGGACATTTGAAACTCTTGGAAAGGTATTTTAAAGTTTTAATTTTTAATGCGAGCCATTTTTTTGGCAAGGTCGGTAGTGGCCGAGCAGAATTTGCTTTAATGCTTTTCGTCGGCGTCGCGACAGTCTTTACTACATTCGACTTGGCCGGTTACTTAGTCGGCCTCCTATCGGTTGAGATTTGGTTATACATATATAACTTGCTGGATGCGGCTTTCGGCGGTTGGTCTGTGATTAAAAAAGTTTTCTATCCCCCTACCGAAAACGTTCAGTTGTTTTGCCGCACTATTTTAAGCTTTGCAATGTGTTTCCCTTTCCTATCCGTTTATCTTTTTTTACGAAATAAAGTCGTTGATGAAAATGAGTACTTTAATAACTTCAATTGCTTCGAGGACGTTCATCGGTTTCAGAGCGGTGACATAAAAGTTTTTTCCTTGACACATGAAGCCGTGGTGACAGATCGACTAAATGGCAATTTAGTGTGTATCTTGGATCGGTTTTTTCTCCTGATTCCTGACTCCGATAATATTACTTGGTTTCTTGGTAATATTGATGTTGATGTGAGGAAGGCTGAGCCGACTGTAACTATTTTTTGCAGACTTGGAGACGCCATTTCATCTTGCCGATTAATAATAGTTGAAGATCGAAGTGATCCTATGCGTGTCAAATATCTCGGTGGAGGTAACTTAATGGATATCAAAAGTATCATCCGCTCTAATGTGTCAAAACTGGATGGAGTCAAAGAGTGCTTCCTCCGCTCATCCCAACTAATGACTGTTAATAAACGTCATCAATTGGCCTATGAGGCTATGTTGCTGATGGAGGGTGGCGAGTATAGAGTTTTGGGCAGTTACTTAACGTTGAATAAGAAATCGTATGAATTGCTACTATTGACTCCCCCTGAAGAACTCAGAGAGGAGCTTAAATTGGAAATGGTCCAAGTGATCAATAACGTTAAGGTTAAAGGTTTTGGATCCTTAAACGAGTTTGAGGTCTTCAGCTAAACACCGTTTTCTTACGTGTACCGTAATAATTCTGGGTATAATAATTTCAAAGCCATGGTTTTTCTGAGAGTTGCTCAATTGTCAGGTATTCAAAAGAGAAGTTGTTCTCACCTTTTGCTACTTCTAGTGATAGTTGGCTGTGAAAATGAGGTCTGGAATAATCCCCATGCGCCTGCCGAAGACATGAGCAAAATAATGTATAGGGAGTTCACATCTCCGCCAAAACATCTCGATCCGCTACGCTCTTATAACTTAGATGAGGCAACTCTCATTGACCAAATCTATGAACCCCCTCTGGAATATCATTACTTAAAACGACCTTATGAACTCAAGCCTCTTACATTAAGAAAACTCCCAAAGGTGGAGCACTTGGACCAGGATGGTTTGGTGCTTTTTGGAAAAAAGAAACAGCCCGCGTTCTCGCGCTACACCTTTAAGATCAAGAAGGGTGTAATGTATCAACCGCATCCAGCCTTTGCCACCAGAGATAATGGTGAGGCCTTTTATGCTTTCACTAATTTGGCCTCAGCCTCAGAGTATAAAAAGTTGAAGGACTTTAAAAAGCTCGGTACCAAAGAGTTGGTGGCGGATGATTATATTTATCAAATTAAGCGTATGGCAGATCCAAGTTTGCAGTTCCCGATTTGGGATATAGTCTCAGAATACATTGTTGGGTTAAAAGAAATGCGGCAGGCGGTTAAGATTTTTCGGGAGGAGGACCCAAAAGCCTGGTTAAATTTAAATAAACTGCCACTTTTGGGTGTTAGAAAGATTGATCGTTATACTTTTAGCGTTACCCTCAATGGCATCTATCCCCAGTTTAAATATTGGCTTGCGTTTCACTTTTTTGCGCCGATTCCGATGGAAGTAGACCGTTTTTATCATCTGCCCGGTCAGCAGCAGAAAAATATCACGCTTGATCTTCATCCGGTTGGCACTGGCGCATTTATGATGACCAAACATGATGCGAGTAGCGAAATCGTGCTTGAAAAAAATCCTAATTACCGTGAAGAATACTACCCAAGTCAAGGCGAGCCATCTGATCGAGGAAATCGTCTTCTGGACGATTCGGGAGAGGAATTGCCATTTATAGACAAGATTGTGTTTCGTTTGGAAAAAGAGGCCATACCACTTTGGACAAAGTTTCTGCAGGGTTACTATGACCGAGCCGCAATTAATAGCGACAGTTTTGATCAATCTGTTAATGTAAGTGTCGATGGCATAGCTCTCAGTGACGAGATGAAAAAAAAGGGAGTCAACCTAATAACGGCCATTGAGCCTGCAACCTACTATGTAGGATTCAACATGTTAGATCCCATAGTCGGAGGTTACTCGGAGCGTAATCGTAAACTGCGGCAAGCTATCTCGATCGTTTATGACGAGGAAGAATTTATATCCATTTTTCGTAACGGTAGGGGTGAAGTTGCCATGAGCCCAATACCACCAGGGATTTTTGGTTATCAACAGGGAGAGTATG
>NZJL01000062.1 GCA_002692165.1 Porticoccaceae bacterium | reverse complement strand
TCCAAGAAGACACACGCGGTCAAGCTTCGGGCGACTATTGAAAAGAATTGCTTCACTGAGTCAATTGGGAAGATCAAAGAGCACCTAGAAAAAGGTGACATCTATCAAGTAAATTTCACTCACCAGTTAGTTGGAGATTGTTGCGAAACGCCTCGGAGTGTTTTTGCTAAGTTGATCGCGGCTCAACCGACTCGCTATGGAGTTTTTTTTGAAACTGAAAATTTTGCTATTTGCAGTGCCTCACCAGAGTTGTTTTTTTCGCTGAAAGATGGCGACCTAGAAATGCGGCCCATGAAGGGAACTTGCAAACGAGGCAGATACCTTTCTGAAGATGCTCGATACAAAGCAGAGCTGAGGTCCTCAGAAAAAGATAGGGCAGAGAATCTGATGATCTTGGATATGGTGCGAAACGATCTTGGGCGCATCTGCACACCGGGCTCTATTAAAACCTCAAAATTATTTGATATCCAAAAACTGCCGACGGTTTGGCAACAAACATCGACTGTCTGCGGCAAGACTGACGCCTCTCTCGCTGAAGTTTTTTCGGCCACCTTCCCATGTGCTTCGGTAACGGGCGCTCCTAAGATCAAATCGATGGAGATTATTTCAGATTTAGAAAAGTCAGCTAGAGGTGTTTACACCGGGACTTTGGGCTATGTAAAACCAAATCGAGAAGCGTCATTCAATGTAGCGATAAGAACAATGGTGATAAATAAGGTTTCGCGTCGAGCAAGCTACGGAGTGGGTGGAGGTATAGTATGGGATTCCAATGCAGAGAGTGAGTGGGAGGAGAGCTTGTTGAAGGCAAAACTTTTGGAGTTTCCCACAGTATCATTTGAATTATTCGAAACGATGAGATATGACCCGCAAGAGGGTGTTTACCTCCTTGAGGAGCACTTGTCTCGCTTGAGAGCGTCTTCCGAGTATTTTGGTTGGCCTTTTGAAGAGACCATTGCCCGAAATTTACTGACGAATATTAAATCTGACGAGGCATTGCGAGTAAAATTAGTGCTGTTTCTTAACGGAGAATTCAAAATGAAGACATCATCAATACCTGACTTTGGGGGGTTAGTTCGACTAAAATTCGCCAAGCGACCGATTGATAGTAAAAATATTTTTTTATTTCACAAAACTACCCATCGTAAGGTTTATGAGGAAGCTAAAAAAGGGACAAAAGAGTGTGATGACGTTATTTTGTTCAATGAAAAAAACGAATTGACTGAGACAACTATTGCTAATTTGTATGTTGAAATGTGCGGAAAACTTGTGACGCCGCCTCTGGATTGTGGGCTTTTGCCTGGCGCATTCAGAGCGTCGATGCTCTCCAAACGAAAGGCATCTGAACGGGTGCTCTACAAAGAAGATCTAGTATCGGCCAAGCATATATACATTGGCAATAGTTTGCGCGGGTTACAAAAAGCTATTCTTTGTTTTTAGTAAAACACAATTACCCGGCTTGATTGGGCTTGTGAGAGGATGCCTTATTTGAGATCCAAACTGTTTGCAAGGGAGCGAGCTCGATTATCCCAAAGTTTGAGGGTATGTCTTGGCCACTTATCAAATCCACCCAATGATCGGTCTGGATTAAGTTAATGGAGGATAGCTGCAGTGTGTGAGTTTTTAAAGTCACGTTGCTCAAACAAAAAATGCTTTGACTACGGTCTGGACTTTGTCTCCAGAAGCCAAAAACCGAGGTGCTCAGATGAAGTGTAAATTGAGTGGCATTTGGATGGAAAGCGGGCTGTTGTCGTCTTACAGCTATTAACTTTTTCATACTTTTCAATATCTCGCCATGATGTTTATCTGGATCTTTTATCAGAGTTTCTAACTCCTCGATATCATACTGATGCCGATTGATTGCTCTGAACTGCCCGGAATCCTTAACCTTTTTATGATCATTAGTAGTGCCGAGAAGGCTGTGAATGTAGATTGCTGGTATTCCCTCTAAACCCAGCATGATTGAGTGAGCACATATAAATCGGCTAACCCCAAAACTATCTGGGCCCGATACTGTCCCCTTGAGTGCATCAAACAGCGAGATATTTATTTCATAAGGAATTGCCTCTTGACCAGATACCGCACGATGGGAGATTTCGGCCCCGAATTGCTGCATTGTTTCAACGAGTGTTTCTATTTCACTTTTAGTTACCAAGCCTTCTAGTGGACGCAAACCAATTCCATCGTGGGAGGCAATAAAATTGAGATAGGCTGTCCCATCCTGAGCTGGAGGCATACTCATCATCCATTCCTTGAGGTATGAGCAGTCGCCGGTCACCAATGTGTATATCAGGAGCGGGGGTAGCGAAAAATTGTAAATGCAATGGGCTTCATTCCCATTCCCAAAATAAGATAGATTTTCGCGGTTAGGAATATTTGTTTCAGTAATTAAGAGCGCATCCTCACGCTTGTGTTCAACGAGTGTTCTTAAAAGTCTTATAATTTCGTGCGTTTGGGGAAGTCCAATGCATTTGGTGCCGGGAATTTTCCACAAGAAAGCCACAGCATCTAACCGGAAAATCCTCACTCCATTATCCAAGTAAAATTTTATGATTTTAACAAACTGTTTTATCACCTCGGGATTTCGGAAATCGAAATCAACCTGATCCCATCCAAAGGTGCACCAGACATGTTTATCGCCTTCTNGAGTACTGACTTTCTTTAGCAACGGTGATGTGCGAGGCCGGACAACATCACTCAAATCATCTGAATCATTTGCAGTAAAAAAGTAATCCTTACCAGGCTNAGCATTTTTTAAAAAGTTGGTGAACCACATGCTTCGGCTTGAGCAGTGGTTGATTACCAAGTCGGACATTAGATCATAATCTAGACTTATAGCTTGTATGTCGCGCCAACTTCCGAGGCCTTCATTCACACTCGCATAATCCAGTACAGCNAAGCCGTCGTCTGAACTCCATGGAAANAAAGGTAATATNTGTATGATATTTGTTAGTCCGTTCGTGTGNCTGTCTAGAAATTTTTTNAGTGTTTTGAGTGGAGTTTCACCGTGTTTTTTTATTGAATCGCCATACGTAATTAGCGCCACATCAGCTGGGCCCCAGTAATTTTGCCTATTTGCTGCATTTCGCCGTTCTTCCTCGATATCCATGCATTTAATGAGGTCATTACAATGTTCTTGCAACTGATCTGCTGGGAGGTCATGGAAGATAACTCGAAGATGATTTGAAATTCTTTCTNTCAATGTTGCCAANGAATTTNTCNAATCAGCAAAGTCCTGACTAGTCATCCAAATTCCTTGATATCGTCNTTGACTGCGNGTTTNAGTTCTTTTAGNAAGTNTGGAAAGGCACTCAACACTCGCGACCAACTNGGGATAAANGGNCTTTCCATTGGTCTATCCAGAAATGTTTGCCCAGCCTTCATAATATTTTCAGCAAATAGCTCGACTGTCTTCTCTTCACTATGAACGTCGAAATTCAGACCATTNATGCTCGCGTCATTNTGGAAGGTTTCCACNAAATCGAGGGCGATCCGATAGTAAGNGGCTTTGATTGAACGAAATGACCCGGAATTGAATGTTATACCTTGAGTTGCCAGTTTTCTGAACAAGGCCTTTGTAATGTCGATGGACATGCGTGATAACCCTTGGTTATCGTTTTCTGCACTCAATTTCTGATGCTTGTGATCATAAACATCGGCGATGTCGCTCTGGCACAATCTCCGGCGAGAATAATTACGATGCATTTCGGACAAAACGCCTATTTCTAAACCCCAGTCACTCGGAATTCTTAGATCCTCGAGAACGTCAGACTGAAAAGAAAACTCACCCGCCAAAGGATACCTGAAACTATCCATATAAGTGAGATAATCCGTTTGGCCGAAGATTTTCTCAAGGGCTCTTATAAGGGGTGTAACGAGAAGTCGACTGACTCGTCCGTTAATTTTGCCATCCGCGACACGGGCATAAAAACCCTTGCAGAACTTATAATTAAACTTAGGGTTTGCCACTGGATAAATAAGTCTAGCAAGAAGCTCCCTACTGTAGGTGGTAATATCACAGTCGTGCAGAGCGACTGCTTGAGCCTTTTGCTCAGCTAACATATAGCCCATGCAATACCATACATTGCGTCCTTTGCCCGGTTCTTTTGGAGAAAGATTTGCTGACGCCAAGCGTTCATCCAGACGGCGCAAACGTGGGCCGTCATTCCAAAGTACAGTGTGATCCTGCGGCAGACACGAGAAGAACTTAAGTGCCTCTCTGAATTCTGATTCGTTTGCTCTATCAAGCCCCACCACAATTTTGCTTAGATAAGGTGCTTTGCATATTTCTTTTAGAATGTTTGGTAAAGCTTCCCCATGCAGCTCAGAGTAAAGTGAGGGCAAGAGCAGCCCTAGGGGTCGCGTGTCCGCAAAACCAACCAAATCTTGCTCCAAAGATTCCAATGACCTCTGTCTGAGATTGTGTAATGTTGTTATTGTTCCATTTTGATGAAAATCACCCATCTAACATTCTCCCTGATTAATCTTATGCCTTTGCAGCCATGACGCGATCCCCTCAGTCCAACCTTTTGGTCCAAACTTTTTGCTTTTGAACACACCGCTGGCGCGATTCAAGTTTGGAAATGTATGATTTGGTGACCTGATTAACAGGGCTTCCTGAGCAGCTTCCAACATGGGCAAATCATTTTCGCTGTCACCTATGGCCAGATCATTAACCGGGTTGATGGAAAGCTCGGTAGCGAAGAGCTGACGGAGCCATATCAGTGCTGTTCCTTTGTCGCAATCTCCTCCCACAGATAAAAACCTGCCTCCTTGCTTTACTGTCGCGCCTTTCTCTTGGAGTGATGTGATAAATTTAGTTCGACGCATTTGAGAACTCCGCCAAAAGACGGGTTCGCTATATTGCCTGTCCATGGCTGCTATAGCATCGTCCTTTTTCAGCCCGGTTAAATCTATTACCTCATCCAAAGAGAGGTCATTGAAATTGACAAAATCACCACCGAACTTAGGTTTCAAAATATCAATACATTCCAACCAATGCTGTCTCTCACGCGAGAATGGGAACACTTCATAGTGGAGAGTGGAAGTTTTCTGATGAGCGCGACAACTGAAATAATTTTTCGGTATGAATACGGCAGATCCATTTTCTACGATGAAGGGATGACGATTTTCAATCTCAGCGCACAGAGATTTGATCTCAGAGCTAGTTTTACTTGAATTGAAAATCAGCGGTATGCCAAGTACCTCTAGCTTTTGAGCTTGATCGATGGCGTGGTTAAACTGGTAATCGTTATGATCTAAAAAGCAACCGTCTAAATCTGAAAAAATCAGAGATCTGTAATTAGGTTTAATAATCAACTTTTAAAGCCATCTGTCGGGCCAAGTGTGGTTGCTTAGCTGAGTCTGGAGCTACACTTTTTGGAACAAGAGTGATTTTCAACAATGCCTTTTCTAATGCGTTTCCACTGCGCTTGTCAAACGCATGCTCGGTCTTGGTGCATTTAAACCATGCCAACACACTCGGTCCCATGTACTATTTTCGCCAATTCAATTTATCAGCTGGGATCGGCGGCCAACTTAAGTATGAGTACAGCATAATTCGTGCCAAAAAAGGGAAAACATTTGATTTATAATTAGAAACCGAAATGAAATGCATTCAACGCAAACTAATGCCCCGTCTGGCTATCAACCGTTCTCTCCTAAATATTATTGATGCCTTCCTGATCTGAGTTTCTACCCAGAGTTTTCGGGCCCAGATCATCAGGTAAAAAGGTTATTTACCAAAATAGAATTGCTCGCACTTTTCAAAAGTATCAGAAATTACTGTTCCACCGGCTTGCTGCAATGCATCGAAAGCTCCTGCCCATGTCGCTGTTCCAGAAAAATATTCATCAAAAAGCATGCCCATTGAGGATTCATCTCGGGTGACGGATCTGACCATCAGCGTTGCTGCCTCATGTGAGCCGCCGCCAATTGGAACAAAAACACCGTTGAAAAAATAATCATGGCCTCCATCTTGAATTGCGGTTTCAAGCGCAGACATTCCTGCAACGAAAGCGGCAAGATTTTGAGGAGGTACCTTTACCCGCTGAACTCGCTCATAACCGGGATCCAACCGAAATGGTTTTAGTGGCTTCCAAGTGGTCACATATTTAACTTTGCGAAGATTTTCAAACCTTCGTCCTGCCTCCTGCGTTGGGTCATAAGCAGCATTTCCCTTCAGAGCCGATTGCACGTCAGGATATGCATTCCAAATCATCATCTGTCCGATATATTCGTGGCCAGACACAGTTACACATGATCCTGTGCCAGCAGAGCCAATTGTTCCAAAAAAATCGACATCCTGTTTTACTGTTTCCAAGTATTTTGCAACATTGGGTGCGGCTATCATCATGGTAGAGAATGAGCCGTGATTAACAGTTTCAGCTGTTTGGTCCTGCGAAGATGCTACAGACGAAAACGATAATAAGACGATCAAGCTAAATCTTAAATTCGCGATGACTTTCATAATTTCTCCTTATTAATTTAATTAGTGCGGTTTGACTCGTTTAAAGGTGCCTAAAAGAACAGACTGCCAACTTAAAACACATTTACGACTGGCAGCCTCAGCGCCTTTTCATAATTTTTGCACTAGGAAGGTCTGCATAATTCCTTTTCCTTTTATTTGCATTGGCTCTCTTTCATGTAATTCATAACATTCCCGATCGATAAGTGTGGCAGTATCCGAGGAGATATGTATGGCATCCTTCACCCCATGAGATTCCATTCTGCAGGCGGTATTCACCGCATCACCCCAGAGATCATAAATAAACTTTTTTTTGCCAATTACACCGGCTACCGCTGATCCTGAGTGTACGCCGATTCGCATCGATATTTTATGCCCTTCAATTTCAGGAACTGAATTAATGTAGTCTAGCATGCGAAAACCAAGTTGAACCATTTTCATCGCGTGCAAGTTGTCGGGCTTTGGGACTCCGCTTGCAACCATATAGGCGTCACCCATGGTTTTAATTTTTTCTACCCCTAATTCCTCGCATAAATCATCAAATCGGCTGAAGATCTTGTTCAGCATATCTACAATCGCTTTTGCATCCAGCCTCTGTGATAGTGGTGTAAACCCAACAATATCCCCAAAGAGAATACTGCATTCGTCCACCGAGTCAGCAATGAGAAACTCATTAGCGATCATCCGAGTAGCGATGGGTTGTGGGAGGATGTTGAGTATAAGTTCTTCGTTCTTTTGCTTTTCTCGCTCTATTCTAGCTAAATGTTGCTCTTCTCTGTCAAGCAAATGTTTCCTCTCCAAAGCGGCATTGATTCTTGCGGCTAGAATCATAAAATTTATTGGTTTAGTCACGTAATCCTGCGCTCCCGATTCAAGGCATCTAAACACTGTTTCTTGCTCATCAAGTGATGAAACCATTATTACGGGAATGTTTCGCTCATTTAGCACTTGCTTGTTTCGCCCAAGGAAATCATATCCACTCATGCCTGGCATCAAGATATCAAGCAATATGAGATCGATTGGGGTATTACTGTTAATGAGCTTTTCGGCTTCGGAACCTGTATTTGCCACAAAAATGCAATGCTTTGCTGCTCGAAGTTTTCGATTCAAGTACTCAGTATTGGAGGGATTGTCGTCAACAATCAATAAGTTAGACGGATATTTGGTTCCTTGTGCATTCGGAGTTTCCTGAAGAGAATCAGAAAACTTTTCAACGATATCGATGTCGCTTTGACTCAATATCTTGAGTGAAATTAGATTTCCTATAGAACCAATATCGCTCTTGACCAGCTGGTCAATGCTATTTTCGAGGTCCGAAACTGCATTTGCAATCTTTTTGATGTCTTCAATAAAGTCAACTACAAAACCGGTTACACTTTCGTGCTTTATTTTGGATAATTTCGAGTTTATCTTGTGGAGCAACGGGCTTACGATTCCGTTTAGAGATATTGATTGAGTGCTTAATTGAGAAAAAAAACCATCGAGACTGAAATTATGCGCAGAGAACACCTGATCGATTTCCAGGGCAATATTTCCCCCAAGCTCACTGATTTTGCTCAACTCGGTCGCTAGAGCGCTGTCTTCTTGGTATTCCTCTGATTCAAGTTCTTCCACAAGAAGCTCTGAGAATCCGCAGATGATGTTTAGATGTGTCTTTAGGTTATGGCGGATCTTGCCGATCAAGAGGCTGTTCAGTCGTTTACTCAAGAAATGTCCCTTTAGGCTAAAAATTATTCAGTAATGCATGATAACCGAGGATACATCTTTTACAATCCCGAAAGAATTAAAAAAACTGCGACAATTGCCAATTTTAATGGGGCGATAGTTAACATCAATTGGGTCGCTGACATATCTAGAAACACCGCTAGTCTAGCGAGGATAAGACATGAAAGATGAAATAGCGAAACTTAAAGTCGCTTTGGCCGAATCGCAAGCAAGAGAGACCATGATGCGTCAGGCATTGGATCAGATGCCATATGTTGTGATGCTGTGGGATGAGAATGATGATTTAGCATCTTTTAATGAAAGGGCAAAAAAATCGCATTCTCAAATGGGCTTCGAAGTGCGCCCCGGAATGAATATGCGAGATCTCTTCGAATTCTATGCCGACTTCGCGGAGCAACAATTCAAGGGTAGGCCGAAAGAGCTTGCAAAGAGCCGAAACGGGTTGACCAGAGAACAGTTTATTCGCACCGAAATGGATTTACATAAATCTCAGGATGGGTTGCCTCGGATCATTCATGTTGAAGCCACAGGTCAATATATTGAAGCGATTGACACGCTATTGCCTGCGGGAGGGCTCATGTCCTTTCGCAGGGATGTTTCGAAAGAGAAGAAAAGTGATCGTCAAAGAGACACACTTTCCAAAGCAATAGAAGGAACCAATGAAGCTGTTTTTGTCTGGGATCCAGATGATAAGTTGTCTGTCTTCAACTCGTCCGCCCAAAGACTGATGTCGGGGTTTGGCATTAGCATGCATCTTGGGATGAGTTATAGCGATATGCAAGCTATGGGCTTCAGGCATGTCAAAGATCATAAAGAAGGTTTCTCCTCCGATGATGCGGAAAGATTTATAGCAAATGCAAAGGCCGAGGCCAAAAAACGAAGATTAGAAAGCGGAAAAAAAAGGGTTATACACAATCCGGCCGCAGATGCGTTTATCGAAGGTCACGACACGCTGCTGCAAGACGGTAGTTTGATTTCCATCATGCGTGATGTGACCGAAGAAAAGAAACAAGAAGTGGAAAGAGATCGTCTGGTAAACGCGATAGATAAAATGCAGGATCCTATTATGATTTGGGACGATAGTGATCAGCTTGTCGCTTTTAACGAAATGGCATATAGGAATGGTCTCGATGTAGGTTTCGAAATGCATGTTGGTATGAAAATGAAGGATCAATTGTCAGTACTTTACGACCACTTCAAGAGTCAATATGTAGATTCTGAAGACTCTTTCGTTGAATTTACGCGTGGGTTGGATAAATCAGAATGGATAGAAAGCGAGACAACTAGGCAGAAACAAGGTGGAACCAGCATAAACTTTAATCCCAGCCTAGATAAATACTTCGAGGCATCTGATACGCCCCTGCCAGATGGGGGGTTGGTATCGATATTTCGAGATGTTACTACCGAAAAACGGCAACAGATGGACCAAGAGCGCTTGGTGAATGCAATCGACAAAATGAAAGATGGTGTAATGGTTTGGGATGATAAGGATAACCTTTTTGCGTTTAACGAGGCAGCCTCAGAATCTTACGCAGCGACGACTGGGGTACAACTTCGATTGGGTATGACACATATCGAGCTTCAGGGTAGTTTATACGATCAACGAGCTGGAGATCCAAACATAATAAAGGACTCTATGGATAGAGAGTCTTACATCCGAGAAACATCACAGGTACATAGATTAGAGTCTACTCAGACGCGAGCAGTCTATAATGGAAAACTGGATAAATATTTTGTTTCAACAGACACCGTTCTGCCTGATGACGGCGTGATAACGGTTTTCAGAGATGTCTCGGAGGAGAAAAAACAGGAACTAGAACGTGATCGCATGCGTCAGGCAATCGATCAAATGCATGATGCTGTTCTTGTTTGGGATGACGAGGATACGCTTGTGGCATTTAACGTCGCAGCACAAAAATGGAATGACGAGGATTGGGGAAGTCACTTAAGACTGGGGATGACTCAAGAAGTCCTCATGGGTGAGTTATATGAGAATTTAGAGCAACGCTATGAAAGTGATCCAGAGGCGCTAAAGAAAACTCTGGGTGGGCTCGATAAATCAGACTATATCAAAAATGAAATTCAAAAACACAAGACAAATCGTGGCGTGGCGAATGTCTTTTATAATCCAATTCAGAGCAAGTATTTCGAATCTAAGGACACAACTCTCCCAGATGGCGGTTGGATTCAAGTCGTACGAGATATAACGCAGCAGAAAAAACAAGAAATTGAAGGCCAGCGGTTGCAGAACGCAATCGAATATCTGGATGATCCCATCTGGGTCTTTGATGACAAGAATGAGTTGGTTGCTTTCAATAGAGCGATGTCTGAAATCCATAAAGCTGATTTTGGCAAGCAACTCGTCATTGGATTAACACTTGATGATTTAATGAGTAAGTTCTATGACCTGCAGCTAGAGGAAGGGTATAAGCCCGATGGACTCGAAAGAGAGGATTATGTTGCAAAATTGATAAAAGAATTCCGATCGGGTAGCGGCCAGATAAGACCTGTCTTCAACCCCATGCTAGACATTCAGTTTGAGGCCAAGGATACCGTTCTGCCTGATAACAGCTTCGTTACAGTCTTTAGAGATGTGACAGTTGAGAAAAAACAGCAAGCCGAGCGGGATAGATTGCTCCAGTCCTTTAACCAGATGAGGGATGGTTTGATGCTTTGGAGCGAAAAGAATCAGCTCTTGTTTTTCAACGACGCAGTCAGGGGTTGGTACTCAGCGATGGGACTGCCTATCGAGATTGGTTCATCTCTCGAGCAAATATGGTCAGATTTCTATGAGACAATCAAGCGAAAGTATAGCGATTCTCCGGGCGAATTTAGTGCATTTACCGATGGTCTTAACAAGAGTGAATTTATCGAACAGGCTGTAGCAAAGTATCAGCACTCAGAGGCTTACATTATCGACAATCCCGCACTAGATCTATTTCTGGAAGTAAAAAACACTCGTTTGCCGGACGGTGTTCTGGTCGCAACACTTCGAGATATTACTGAATCAAGGAAGCAAGAAACTGCAAAGGATAGGCTGTTGCAGGCAATTGATGGGATGCAAGATGGCATCTTGGTTTGTGATGAAAACGATGAGGTTTTTGCATTCAACAAACGTTTCCAGGCTTTCCATGAGGATGGTACTGGTAAAAAAGTTTGGACGGGTAAGAGATTTTCTGAGGTACTGGAGGAATATTACGAAGTTTCATCGGCTGACGAGGTTATTGGATCCCTCAGTAGAGAGGAATATGTTTCCTCAACAATAGAAAAATTTAAGA
>NZJL01000061.1 GCA_002692165.1 Porticoccaceae bacterium | reverse complement strand
ATACTCTGCATCCCATCGACTCAAAATCAAATGCGCTATCCTCCCAGTTCTTGCATAGACGGCTGGAGAAACAATCAATCGATGGGGAACCCTCGTCAACGCAACGGTCACTATGGCCATAATAACCCACAGCAGAACCACTTATGACCAAGTCTGGCTTGTGGTCCTGATGTCGGAAAAACTCGACTAATGATTTAGTGGTGTTAATTCTGCTGTCGATAAATAAACGTTTACGAGCCGAGGTCCAGCGGCGTGCGGCAAGCGGTTCTCCCGCTAGGTTCACGACAGTGTCAAACTTTGCCCGGGAGTCAATCTGACTGAGTTTCCCAACTATGCACACTCGGGCAGGCAGCAACCTACGAGCAAACTCCGGTCTTCTTGACAAGATAGTGACGCTAGCACCTTGAGTCAGGGCGAAGGCAGATAAATTTCTGCCAATAAAGCCACTGCCGCCTGTCACCAAAATAGATTTATCGTTCATGCAAGCATCTTCAGTAAAATCTAAATTGCCATTATAACATAGCCCACTTTTTACTATGCTGAGCAAGTTCGAATTGATAAAATAACGATGTGGGTGTTGCGACTAGAATATTTAAATAATAAGACTGATCTCGTCGGAACTCCTTCAAAACATAGCAAAAGCAACATGGGAATAATTATGAAAAATGCCGACTGCGTTTTGTCAGTGAATAACGATCTCCCGATTCGGACAGAAAAACCGGTCCACAGTGGAAAGGTTCGCTCGGTGTATTGGTTGTCAGGCGCTGACAGCCATCGCTTGATTCAGCAAAAAAACTATTCAGTCTCCATGGATTCGCAGTTAGCCATAATGGTTATTAGTGATCGAATCTCAGCTTTCGAATGCATCTGGCATGCTGAGGGCAACATTCGAGGCGTGCCGGGTAAGGGTGCAAGCCTGAATGCCATTTCCAACCACTGGTTTGATCTTTTTCGGGAATCCGGGTTGGCAAACAACCATATCTTGGATAACCCCCACCCACTTGTATGGATTGTTCAAACCGCTAGACCAATAATGATTGAGGCCATCAGCCGTCGGTATATTACAGGTTCGATGTGGCGAGCTTATGAGAAAGGCGAAAGAAACTTCTGTGGGATCGCTTTGCCAGACGGGATGCAGAGAGATCAGTTGCTTGATGATTTGCTTATCACTCCTTCAACAAAAGGGATCATGACAAACGTGCCTGGAGTACCCGAGGCTGATGATACAAATGTTGATCGTCTTATTCTGGAAAATAATTACAAAAAATTCAAATTTAACTCTATGAGCGATATTGATCTATATGAAAAACTGCTTCGAGAGGGTTTTAGCCTAATTGAAAAAAAACTGGGCGTACTTGATCAGTTGTTCGTTGATACAAAATTCGAATTTGGTTACGTAAAAAATATCGATGGTGACGATGAACTTATCTATATTGACGAGGTTGGCACACCTGATTCTTCAAGAATATGGGATGGCGCGAGTTACAGGAAAGGCAATGTTGTTGAGAATTCTAAGGAGGTGTTTCGGCAATTACTGTTAAATCATTTTCCTCAACCAGAAATACTCCTAAACAAAGACCGCATGGTCGAAAGATCCGCATTGGCGCGGGACAACGCTATTCCTCAGACGATGATGCAAAAGGTTTCTGAGACATATACAGCTTTAGCAGAAAAGATAACTGGCAGCCCAGTCAAATTATCAGCAAACCCTCGAGAAGAAATTATTGAAATTCTCTCCTCAGAATACTCTCTCATCTAATCGAAATGCGAAAGGTAAAGAAAGCAGGACCTCTTTTCACTTTTAGCTTGATACTACCCAAGCGAGTTATGGGTAAAAGCCATGAGTGAAGAGGCTCCAGCACTGGAACTCAGTCTTTCCAAATTATTTAATCTTTGCGCAAATTTGCTAATCGCAAGTTTTCAACGGCANAGTGCGAGNGAGATCNAAGNNCTTTTTAANAAACTNTCAGATGGAAGNAGGTTAGANACCGGACACTTAAAAGCGCAAGACANTGNAAATTCGGTNGCAGTCTATCTAGAATTGGATCATAGTGAGTTCGTGGGGGAATTAACCTTGCAAACCTTTTTGTCGTGCATAGACGTTCTATTGCAAAAGTTCTCTAGCGAAGTTAAAAAAAACTCCCAGATTTGTGAGCGCCATACTTTGACCAACTCAGACAATGGCGAAATCGTTTTCAACATACCTGCTGGGATAAGAATGAAAGACACATTAAATGTTATTATGGTCTCAGTTCTACCTGCGCCGGATCATCTGATAGTGCGTTTGCTGTTTCTGAATCCCGAGCAATTCAAAGAGCACTCAGGCTAGTCCGAATCGCCTTTGGGAATCTCAGAAAATGTTGTCTTGTTGTCCTGAAGCATTGCCACCAAAGTTGAGCCCGGACCGTAATCTCCGCCAAGGATTAGTGCCGCTAAAGGATCTTCGACAATCTTCTGAATTGCTCTTTTCAATGGCCTTGCCCCATAAACCGGATCATAACCAGCNTCTAATATTTGCTTTAAAAGGTCTTCATTGATTTCCAGAGCCATATCTTGCTCATACAATCGGTTCGACAAGACCTTCAATTGTATGTTTGCGATGTCTGCAAGTGCGGAGCGCGACAGAGGCCCAAAAACAATTGATTCGTCTATTCGATTAATAAATTCTGGTCGAAAATGCTGAGCAACAACATCCAGAACAGCAGAACTCATGACGTCATAGTCGCCCTCCTCAGACAGCATCTCGACCATGTCTGTACCGAGATTCGACGTCATTACAATCACTGTATTTTTAAAATCGACCGTTCTTCCCTGCCCGTCTGTCAATCTTCCATCATCAAGCACCTGTAAAAGTAAGTTAAAAACATCTTGGTGTGCCTTTTCAACTTCGTCCAATAACAGTACTGAGTAGGGCCGACGCCGCACGGCCTCAGTCAAATATCCTCCCTCCTCATATCCGACATAACCCGGCGGAGCACCAATGAGGCGCGATACTGAATGCTTTTCCATAAANTCTGACATATCAATCCGTATCATCGACTCTTCAGTATCAAACAAAAATTCCGCTAGAGCTTTACATAATTCGGTCTTACCTACACCTGTAGGCCCTAAAAAAAGGAAGGAACCGTTGGGCCGGTCAGGATCAGATAATCCAGCCCTAGAGCGTCGGACAGCATTGGAAACAGCCGCGACTGCCCTATCTTGCGCAATGACTCTCTCACCAAGAGCGCTCTCCATATCAATTAATTTTTCACGTTCCCCTTCAAGCATTTTGGCGATAGGTATTCCAGTCCACTTTGAAACGACTTCGGCAACCTCCTCTTCTGTAACGCGCGTTCTCAATAATTTGTTTTCACAGGTTTCCATCTCTCTAGCACTTGCCAGTTTCTTCTCAAGGTTCGGGACAATGCTATATTGAATTTGCGCCATTTTCTCCAAGTTGCCCTCTCTTCTGGCCATATCAAGATCCAGCCGACTCTGCTCCAACTGACTTTTAATATGCGTAGCCCCCTGAACAGATGCTTTCTCAGCTTTCCATACTTCGCTCAGATCCGCATACTCCGCGTCGTGCCTTGAAAGTTCATCATTAAGCCTCTTCAATCGTTTTTTAGACGCTCCATCAGTCTCCTTAGATAGAACTTCTCGCTCTATCTTTAGCTGGATAATGCGCCGATCCAGTCGATCCATCACTTCCGGTTTAGAATCGATTTCCATTCGGATGCGACTCCCGGCCTCATCAACTAGGTCAATCGCCTTATCAGGCAACTGCCTGTCAGTGATGTAACGTTGCGACAAACGAGTGGCTGAGACAATGGCCGAGTCAGTAATTTCAACTCCATGATGAAGTTCATATCTTTCCTTCAATCCGCGCAAAATTGCGATCGTATCTTCTGTGTCGGGTTCATCAACCACAACCTTCTGAAATCGTCGCTCCAATGCTGCATCTTTCTCAATATACTGGCGATATTCGTTCAGAGTGGTGGCACCGACACAATGAAGTTCTCCGCGCGAAAGCGCCGGTTTTAGCATGTTTCCCGCATCCATGGCACCCTCTGCCTTTCCAGCACCCACCATGGTATGTAACTCATCAATAAACAAAATCACTTGGCCGTCTTGCTTAGAAAGTTCGTTGAGCACAGATTTCAATCGCTCCTCGAATTCACCGCGCAACTTGGCTCCAGCCAACAGTCCGCCAAAATCGAGACTCAATACTCTTTTATGCTTTATGCCATCCGGAACCTCTCCGTTAATAATTCTTTGCGCCAGTCCCTCAACGATTGCAGTCTTACCCACACCAGGCTCACCTATTAGCACTGGATTATTCTTGGTGCGTCGTTGGAGGACTTGTATGGTGCGACGAATTTCGTCATCTCTGCCAATCACTGGGTCCAAATTACCGCTTTCCGCTCGGGCTGTAAGGTCCACAGTAAACTTTTCTAACGCATCTCTTTTTTGCTCTGCATCGATATCCATGACGTTTTTCCCGTCCCGAACCGATTCAATTGCCTTTAGGGCTTTTTCTCTATCACCATAGCTTGCAAGCATCGCCCCGATAGGGTTGCGATCGTCCAGCAATGCCTCTAACAATACCTCAGTGGATATGAATTGATCACCTTTTTTCTGAGCATGGCGATCACTCAGATTAATGACTTTCAACGCCTCGGGTGAAAACGTGATCTCACCTGTAGGTTTGGCAATCCTGGGAAACGACTCAAGCTTCCCATTCAGTTCTGCGAGCATTCCATGGACATCATATCCCGCCCGATTAAGTATGGATTTCGCGCTACCTTCAGGTTGATTGAGTAGGGCTAGCATGAGGTGTGCCGGCTCGACCGAAGCATGGTCTCGGCCCACAGCTATCGATTGTGCATCTCCCAATGCGTTCTGTAATTGATTGGTTAACTTGTCCATTCGCATCGTTTATCTCCCTAATCTAACTAACTCAACTTAAAGGTGGGGTTGAGAAAATAAATTTCAACTTGGCAGACATTATAATTACAGAGGAGGCAACTGATAGAGAACCCAAAAACATGGTTTCTCAGCGCCTATCCATATTGAGTTATCAGGAGGCGAGGGCGCGAATTACCTCTATCCTCAGCAACCATCGAATACATTGATTGCTAAATTAGATTATAGAAAGTCGACCCATTTGATTGGGAAAGGCTCCCGCATGAGTATTTAATCATGCCGCGCTGAAGTCCCGGAACTGTATTGATCTAGATGTATCGACAAGCTTATTTAGAATCTAAACGCAAAGGAAGCCCTAATATTCCAAGCTATAACTAAGCTTGGTTCAGCGCGGTAGTCATATCGATTACTGCTTTTTTACCATCTCCAAAAACCATTAGGGTGTTGTCGAAGGCAAATAGCGGATTTGGTAGGCCCGCAAAACCGGGACTCAAGGATCGCTTTATCACCACCACTGTCTTGGCATAATCTACGTTAAGAATTGGCATCCCATAAATAGGGCTACCTTCTTCATCTCGAGCCATCGGATTTACAACATCATTTGCGCCAATAATGATTGCGACATCCGTATCATCAAATGTTGGGTTTATCCTATCCATTTCTACTAGATTATCATACGGAACTTCAGCTTCGGCTAAAAGAACATTCATGTGACCAGGCATTCGGCCCGCCACGGGATGAATTCCATATTCGACAACCGTTCCTCGCGCCTCCATCGCATCGGCAAGCTCTCGAACTGCATGCTGTGCCTGAGCCATCGCCATCCCATAACCCGGAACAATTACCACTCGGCCGGCAGTCTCCAGTATCATCGCCACTTCATCCGCTTGGGCGCTTGTAACCTTTCCAGCATAGATCTCATCGGCATCAATGGCCTCTCCGCCTTCTGCCATCTTCCCAAAAAGCACATTTGCCAGAGAGCGATTCATCGCCACACACATAATGTTCGTTAATATGAGGCCAGATGTGCCCACAAGAGAACCCGCGACGATGAGAACAGTATTCCCCAGTATAAATCCAGCCAAGGCCGCAGCAATTCCCGAATAAGAATTTAAGAGTGCAATAACAACTGGCATGTCAGCTCCACCAATTGGCGCTACCAAAAAAACACCCATGAACAAAGCCAAACAAATTAAAGCAATCATGGCTGAGGTGTTCCCTGGCTCAATAATAAGCATATTTACGGTTATTAATGAGGCTGCTGACATGATCCCATTCCCGATTTGCCCACCGGGCAACGAATAATCATTCTTCATGATTTCGCTGAGCTTGGTGAAAGCTACGACGCTGCCTGTCAAAGTCAGGGCACCAATCAAGACAGTCAATCCTATTGATAGAATAGCGAAATAACCCTCCACGCCCACTCCGAAAGCACCAAATTCGGCTGATGGCTTGGCAAATAAATCAGAGAAAGATGCAATATCCAAGTTCAGTCGAGCAAAGTATTCGGCCAACGCAATGCTCAAAGAGGCACCGCCCCCAAAGCCATTCAAAAGAGCAACCATCTCAGGCATGGAAGTCATCTGAATTCGCAATGCGATGACCGAGCCAAGAATAGCGCCTATGCCAACTCCCGCCACTATATATGAGAAATTCACAATACTGCTGTCCAGCAAGGTCACCAGAACCGCGAGCAGCATGCCCATCGACGACAAGAGGTTTCCACGAACTGCGGTTTTGGGCTTCGTTAAACCTTTAATGCCAAGTATGAACAGAATGCCGGCCAGCAAATAAACCAGATTGACTAAATGTGGATCCATGGCTTATTTCCTTTTGAACATTGAGAGCATTCGGTTAGTAACGAGGTATCCGCCGACTACATTAAGCGTAGCCAGGGTCACCGCTATAAACCCAAGAACATTAACCAGCATCGGGGAAGTATCCGATCCCGCAGCAAGTATGGCACCGACAAGCGTTATCCCAGATATAGCATTTGTTCCAGACATCAGCGGTGTGTGCAAGGTCGGTGGCACTTTTGTAATCAGCTCCACACCTAGAAAAAGTGCTAGAACAAAAAGTGCCAACAGTAAAATCAAAATTTCCATTAATCAGGTTCCTCTAGTTGGTTTTGCTTGGGCTCATGAAGCCCAATTGACTCCGATTTAATCTATTTTTCAGGACTTTCAAGACCAAGCAAATTTCGAATAGCGGCATGACAGATCTCTCCATCTTCAGCCACCAATGTCTCAGAAATAATCTCATCACTGCGATCCATAGCAAGGTTTCCCTCATCATCAAGAATAAGGTTTAACAGAGTCTCTATGTTTTTTCCGTACATCTGACTCGCATGAAATGCAAGCGAAGAAGGAATATTCTCCGGGCCAATAATAGTGATGTCATTTGTATTGATAGTTTTTCCAGACTGGGTAAGCTCACAATTTCCACCTCTCTCCGCTGCGAGATCGACGATTACGGAACCGGCTTTCATAGCCTTTACCATCTCCTTCGTGACCAAAATTGGAGACTTGGCACCCGGCACTGCGGCTGTTGTTATTATGACGTCTTGCTCCGCAATGACTGCAGTCATCAAATCTCTTTGTCTCTCTAAAAACTCCTCGCTTTGATCCTTTGCATAACCCCCAGAACCCTCAGAAGTTCCCGTATCGAGGTCTAAATCTATTGGTTTTGCGCCGACTGATATAATTTGTTCTTGGGCCGCTGGACGCACATCATAAGCCTCAACTATTCCTCCCAGCCGCTTAGCAGTAGCACATGCCTGAAGCCCAGCCACCCCTGCGCCCATTACCAAAACTCGGGCCGGGGACAAGGTGCCTGCAGCAGTCATCAGCAAAGGAAACATTCTGGGCGCAGCAGCAGCAGCCAACAGGACCGATTTATAACCGGCCAACGTTGCCATAGACGAGAGAACGTCCATACTTTGGGCACGACTGATCCGAGGCACGAGTTCTAAGGCTAATGCGGATGCTCCCGAAGCAGAAAAAGTTTGAATTGCAGACGGATTCGCCAGCGGATCCATCATGCCGATAACCAAGTGATCTCCTTTCAATCGCTCTAGGTCTATAGCACCACTTTCTTGGTTAGCTCCGAAGCTCTGAACCTGAAGAATAATGTCGGATCTGTCAAAAACGTCCCTTCTATTATTTACTAGCTCTGCACCGGCAATCTCATAGTCCCCGTCCCTATAACCCGCTCTCATGCCAGCCCCTGATTCCAATAAAACTTTAGCACCCTTTTTAATCATTGCGAGCACATTGTCTGGAACCATAGCCACACGATTTTCTCGGGGTTTTGTTTCAGAGGGTATTCCAATAATCACACATTTCTCCTAAAAAATTAACTCAAAATCGCGGAACAACAATTACGTTTATCACTACCATCTTAGCAAAACCTCAAGTCTGCGAAAAGGCTGGCATTAGCGCGAATTCCAAATCAATTTTGAGTAACAGAATCAAAACACTACTCATTCTAGCTTCTAGTCTTTTATCTTTTAATAAATNAAAATTTCGGTGCCAGTCAGACGGCCCTTAAGACCGCAAACTCAGCGATACTCCTCAGAGCGCGCGTAAATTCATTCGATGGGAGTTCCCCAAGTGCTTCACAGGCCTGATGGACTTCATTTTTTGCGACATCAAGAGCGTAATCTAGCCCTCCTGATCTTTTTACTAAGTCAAGGATTTCAGAAAAATCCTGAGACTTTTCTCCTCTCACCAATTCTCTCAGAACCTCGGCTTGACAGGAGTCTATTTGGTCTCGAGTAAAGATTAAGGGAAGGGTCATTTTACCCTCAGCGAGATCTGCTCCAATTTGCTTGCCAGTGCTTCTTGAGGAGCCTTTATAATCCAAAATATCATCGCTAATTTGAAATGCCATTCCTAGGTGCCTGCCATACCGAGCCATTGTCTTCTCGCCAACACCCGCAAGAACGCCGCCGGTGCGAGCTGCAGCCTCAAACAAAACAGCAGTCTTCTTAAAGATCACTTCAGTGTAGATCTCTTGACTAATATCGGGATTACCGGCATTAGCCAACTGCTGGACCTCTCCTTCAGAGATTAAATTGCTGGCGTCTGCAATGATAGACATAATAGACAAATCAGCAATCTCTACTAACATCTGAAATGCTCTAGAATATAGAAAATCCCCTACTAAGACGCTTGGAGCATTCCCCCAATGACTGTTGGCGGTCTGTCGACCACGTCTCAATGCCGAAACGTCTACTACGTCATCGTGCAATAACGTTGCCGTATGAATAAATTCTATTATGACTGCGGCCTTGATATGATCCTGGCCTGCGTATCCATTTGCTAATGCAGAAAGGAGAACAACCAGTGGACGAAGTCGTTTTCCGCCTGAGTCGACGATGTAGTTTCCGATATTTTCTACCAATTCGACATCCGAACTGAGTCTTTCAATAATCAGTCGATTGACAGAAGCAAAATCAGCTTTAACGGGCTTGTATAGAGAGCTGCTCAAAGATGGCACAGTCTTTAGTTGCGTTTTGATTATGCTAGGCAGAGGCCGCTGATCTGTCAACATAAATGTGACCAGCGTTCGCGAAAATACGAGGGTGTTGCATTTTTGAGTTGGCTTTGTAATCCACGTAAATAGTTGCTGCATTGTTTATAACTGGTTAGGATGCGAAAAGCTTTATAGAAATATCATGCTTATATGCAAATTAAACCAAAATCTTCCTTCAGCAAAGAGGAGCTGCTAGCTTCAGGTCGCGGCGAACTTTTTGGCCCAGAGAACGCTAAGTTGCCTGCGCCCAACATGCTCATGATTGATCGTATTATTGAGATAAACAATGATGGCGGCGAATATGGTCTTGGACAAGTTGTAGCGGAAATTGATATTCACCCCAACCTTTGGTTTTTCGAGTGTCATTTCGAGGGGGACCCAGTAATGCCCGGGTGCCTTGGCTTAGATGCGCTCTGGCAGCTTATAGGTTTTTTTCTTGTTTGGGATGGTTGCCAGGGGCGAGGGCGTGCTCTCGGNGCAGGGGTAGTCAAATTTTTTGGTCAGGTCTTACCCTCGGCCAAAACAGTAACATATCGCTTATCATTGAGCCGTCTGATCAAAAGAAAACTAGTAATGGGAATTGCTGATGGTGCTGTAGAGGTAGACGGCCGAGAAATATACACAGCAAAAGATTTAAAAGTAGGTTTGTTTGAGAACACATCGGGTTTTTAACACTCAAATCACCAGAAACAGAACAGGGTTTTAGAGAGACCATCATGCGGCGAGCAGTAATAACTGGACTGGGAATTGTGTCCTGCCTTGGCAACGACAAAAAGTCTGTCACGAAATCACTCCGAAACGGTACCTCTGGGCTGCAATTTAGGCAAGACTTTGCAGACATGGGTCTAAGATGTCACGTAGGACCAAATTTAAACATCGATGTTAGGGAACATATTGATAGGAAAATACTGCGCTTTATGGGCGAATCAGGTGCTTACGCATATATCGCCGCAAACAGCGCAATCGCCGATGCTGGTCTAGATGAGCAAATGGTCTCAAACGAAAGAACCGGCCTTGTAATGGGTTCGGGCGGTGTATCCGGCAAGATGTTCACGGAAACCATTGACGTAATGCGAGATCGCGGAATAAAAAGAGCAGGCCCCTATAGAGTAACTCAAATAATGGCTAGCGCTGTCTCTGCATGTGTTGGAACGCCACTAAAAATAAAAGGAGTCAATTATTCTATGGCGTCAGCATGCGCCACCAGCGCCCATTGCGTTGGTCATGCTTTGGAACTTATTCAAATGGGCAAACAAGATATAGTTCTTGCTGGCGGGTCGGAGGATATGCATTGGTCGATGGCTGGAATGTTTGATGCAATGGGCGCTCTAACCAGCAGTTATAATGCCACACCTCAGATGGCATCCCGAGCCTACGACTCTGATCGAGATGGTTTCGCGCCAAGCGCCGGAGCGGGATGCCTCGTAGTTGAAGAACTTGAACATGCCCTTGGCAGGGGTGCCCAGATTTTGGCTGAAATAACCGGCTACGGGGCGACCTCCGATGGCTTCGACATGGTCTCGCCCTCCGGAGAGGGAGCAGAACGCTGCATGAAAATGGCAATGGACACTGCTTCAATGCCTGTTGAATACATAAATACGCATGGCACCAGCACTCCCGTTGGGGATATCGCCGAACTGAACGCTATCAAAAATGTATTCGGATACAAATGTCCGCTAATAAGCTCCACGAAATCATTATCAGGCCACTCGCTTGGTGCGGCGGGTGTGCACGAGGCAATCTATAGTCTTCTAATGATGGAAACCGATTTCATAGCTGCATCTTGCAACATAGAGAAAATGGACGACGAAGCAGTGGGACTGCCAATATTACAACAAAGACAAGATCGAACGCTCGATTGCGTGATGTCAAACAGTTTTGGTTTCGGAGGAACCAATTCCACATTGATATTCGAAAAATTTCAAAAATAATGTTTCCACACCATCCGATGTATAAAATCTTCAGAAGCCGTAAGCTTACGTCACACTGCCCGCCACCTCAATGCAGCCTAATTTCTGTTTTAGCTTTTTAGAGCTGACAAAATCACTTCCGCACTGGTGCTCTCGACCGCCGCTTCATCAATATTGAGTAGTTCTATCACTCCGTCATTAACTATCATGGCAAATCGCTTACTTCGCACACCCAGGCCCCACACTCGGGCGTCCAATTCAAGTCCCAATGCCGCTGTATAATCTCCATTGCCATCGGAAAGCATTTCTAAGTTGTCAGCGTTACCTGCCCTGCCCCAGGCATCCATCACGAACACGTCGTTAACTGCCATGCAAGCAATTGCATCAATACCCTGCGCCGAAATGGCATCGAAATGCACAACGAATCCAGGCAAATGAGTATCACTACAGGCAGGTGTGAAAGCTCCGGGAACCGCAAATAATACTACTTTCTTTCCCGAAAAAAGCTCCTCAGTGCTAATCGCTTCTGGACCGCTCTCGCCCATCCTAGTAAAAGATCCCTCTGGAAGTTTGTCGCCCACTTTAAATGTCATAATTTACAACCCCTTTTATTTAACGAATAAATTTGTCAACCTCAGCTTTTTTAAAAGCAGCCCAACCTATTTGACCAATAAACATTGGTCATAGTTGCATACAAACTTCTAGAAAGGTATATCATCATCGAATGTTTGCAACCCCTCTTCGCCAACCGGTTGCACGTCACTTTTACTACCAGTTTTCCGAGAGGGCACGTCAGAAGGTTGACTGTTCCAAGCCATATTATCCTGATCGCCCGTCATTCTATCGGGACCACCGCGGCTATCCAACATCTGCATCTCATTCGCAACAATTTCTGTAGTATAACGGTCTTGACCGCTCTCTTTGTCCTGCCACTTTCGAGTTCGCAGCGCGCCCTCCACGTAGACTTTAGATCCTCGTTTCAAGTATTCTCCCGCTATCTCAGCCAATCGATTGAAGAAAACAATGCGATGCCACTCAGTCCTCTCTTGTTGCTCTCCTGATTTATCTTTCCAAGATTCCGAGGTGGCCAAACTGACGTTTGTCACAGCCCCCCCCGAGGGCATATATCTTGTATCCGGATCCTGTCCGCAGTTACCCACCAAAATTACTTTGTTAACACCTCTTGCCATGCTAATCCCCTTTGTTTACGCAACTAGTAACTGGTTCGACATGTGAAAGATAAATTGTCTCTTTTCACACTCGCTTGAAAAAACCATACTTTAAACACCCATAGTATATCCTCTCAGCCATGAATATTTAAAATTCTTTAAACAAAATTTATCTAGAACCTTTTAACCCTTTGATCGAGTTGATGCAACGTGTTCAAGAGAAGTCATTTGTAGTCAAATACCTAAGCAGAAAATGTCGTATGAGGATTTAATGAATGCAGCTGAGGTGCATATTGAGCGCATACAAAAGGACTACGTTAAAAAGTCTCTGTCAAGCTCCTAACACTTATGCTTGCATAGAAAGCATTGCAAAAATCGAGGAATAAATGGTTACGCTATTACCTATATCTGAAACACTCCATACGTTGCTCCAACCCATTACCCCTATACCCCGACCCGAATGATGATTTTGATCTGATCCCCTGATGCACAAAGACTCTTTTTAGAAAACTCACAAAGAGCTCGCTCGCTTTAGTGCCTTACTTTCTGGATCCCGTAATGGTTTTGTTAGACCAACAATCTAATTTTAAGCGAGAACAAAAGCATCAGAGAACATTATGCTATACTCGATTTCTTATCTAAAAATCTGTTTCGATCAGAAAACCGTAACTTTTTGAACGGCATTTAAAATATGGGCCGAAAGATCGATGCCCACCTACCTTGAGACGCTTTGATGGATGCAATTCATATCCGCGGTGCCAGAACGCACAACCTAAAAAACATCGATTTGGACATCCCTCGCAATAAACTTATAGTAATCACAGGGCTTTCTGGATCAGGTAAATCATCGCTAGCCTTTGATACGTTGTATGCCGAGGGCCAAAGGCGCTATGTTGAATCGCTATCCACCTATGCACGTCAATTTCTCTCAGTGATGGAAAAACCAGACATAGATTACATAGAAGGCTTATCACCAGCAATCGCTATTGAACAAAAATCAACATCTCACAATCCGAGATCAACAGTAGGAACCATCACAGAAATCTATGATCATCTAAGATTGTTATTCGCCCGAGCAGGCGAACCAAGATGTCCAGATCATCATCAACCACTGAAAGCACAAACCGTCAGTCAAATGGTAGATCAAGTACTAGAAATGGAACAAGACAGCAAGCTCATGCTCCTAGCTCCGGTAGTTAAAGACCGAAAAGGGGAGCATCTCCACCTTCTGAACAATCTACGCCGAGAAGGATTTATTCGTGCGCGCATTAATGGAATCGTCTGCGATTTAGATGAAGCACCCAGTCTTAATAAAACGCATAAACATTCCATCGAAGTCGTAGTTGACCGTTTCAAGGTCAAAAAAAATATAGGCCTGCGGCTAGCTGAATCATTTGAAACGGCTCTTAATCTGGCAGATGGTGTGGCCTGTATAAGCAGCATGGATGATCCAAACTCAGAACAAATATTTTCCTCCAAATTTGCATGCACCGTTTGTAATTACAGCCTTGACGAACTGGAACCGAGACTTTTTTCATTTAATAACCCAGCAGGGGCCTGCAAAACCTGCGACGGTCTGGGCATGCGCCAGTTTTTTGACGTTGAGCGGATTGTAAAATTTCCTGATGCATCGATAGCCGAGGGCGCCATAAGAGGTTGGGACAGAAGAACACTGTTTTACTTTAACATGCTTTCTTCGCTGGCTAATCATTTCAAATTTGACATTAATAAGCCTTGGAAACATCTCGCCAAATCACACCAAAACAAGATTCTTTTCGGCACTGAGGGTGAAGAAATCATGTTTAGCTATGTAAATGATCACGGTAAGGTACTGACAAGACGTCATCAGTTTGAAGGCGTGGTCCGCAATATGGAGCGCCGTTACAGAGAAACCGAGTCCCAAGCTGTGCGAGAAGAACTTGGCAAGTATATGTCGAGTTCTCATTGTCTTGAGTGCGACGGGACGCGCTTATGTGCAGCCGCTCGCAATGTTTTTATTGACAACAATCGATTGGAAGACATAGTTGCGCTTCCCATAGCTAATTCTTGTGATTTTTTTGATAATCTCAAACTGCCCGGGCGACAAGGAAAAATTGCAGACAAAATTATCAAAGAAATCAGCCAACGTTTCCATTTTCTGGTTGATGTTGGCCTAGAATATCTCAGTTTGAACCGGAGCGCCGATACATTATCAGGTGGTGAATCTCAGCGAATCAGACTAGCCAGCCAGATTGGCGCAGGACTTGTGGGTGTAATGTATGTCCTAGATGAACCATCTATCGGATTGCATCAAAGGGATAATGATCGCTTGCTTAGAACCCTAATCAAGCTGCGAAATCTAGGAAACACTGTAATCATAGTTGAACATGACGAAGAGGCAATTAAAGCCGCCGACCACATCATTGACATCGGCCCTGGTGCGGGCATTCACGGTGGCCGTGTCGTAGGTCAGGGAGATTGTTCTCAAATTTCAGCATCTGAAGATTCGATTACTGGACAGTTTTTGGCTGGACAAAGATTCATTCCTATTCCAGCAAGAAGACATAAATCAAAGAATAAGTCTATACTCATCAAGGGAGCTTCCGGAAATAACCTCAACAATATCGATATTGAAATACCGATAAGCCTCTTCACTTGCATTACTGGCGTATCGGGTTCGGGTAAATCTACACTAATTAATGGTACTCTCTACCCAGCCGCCGCGAGCGCATTGAACAATAATTCGTCAGTCACCTCAGCACCTTTCGAAAATATTTTGGGTCTCAATCATTTGGATAAGTGCATAGATATTAATCAAAGCCCCATTGGAAGAACACCACGATCAAATCCTGCAACCTACACCGGCGTTTTTACTTATATCAGAGAGCTATTCGCAGCCACACAAGAATCAAGGTCCAGAGGCTATTTGCCCGGTCGTTTCAGTTTTAATGTTAAAGGCGGACGATGTGAAGCTTGCGCTGGAGATGGCGTTACAAAAGTTGAGATGCATTTTTTGCCTGATATCTATGTATCATGCGATGTATGTCACGGTAAGCGATACAATCGCGAGACGCTTGATATTCATTTCAAAGGTAAAAATATCCATGAAGTTCTCGAAATGACAATTGAGGACGCCCGCAATTTCTTCGATACAATCCCAAACATAGCAAAAAAACTCCAAACTATGATAGACGTTGGCCTTTCGTATATTAAGCTTGGCCAATCAGCCCCTACACTTTCGGGTGGTGAAGCACAAAGAATCAAGCTTTCAAAGGAACTTTCAAAGAGAGGTACGGGCCAAACACTCTACATACTTGATGAACCAACTACAGGCCTTCATTTTCACGATATTGAACAGCTATTGCGCGTCCTACATCTACTGCGCGATCAGGAAAATACAATAGTAGTCATTGAGCATAATCTCGACGTTGTGAAAACCGCGGACTGGATAATTGACTTAGGTCCTGAGGGAGGCTCAGGCGGGGGAAAAGTCGTTATAGAGGGGACTCCCGAAACAGTCAGCAAGTGTAATTCATCTCACACAGGGAGATTTCTAAGACCAGTTCTTCAAAAAGTTGTCCAGTCAAACTCCAAAGCAATGAAAACATAAGGAAATAGTGCGATCCCCCTAGCATCCGGAGAATGAGCGCTTGTAAGAGTTATAGGTAGCTATCATTTGATCCACAGCCACCTGCTCGTACTCGCGCAAACCAGCAACTATCAGTTTTTTTGTCCCGGTCCCCGAGACCTGGTGATCTCCCAAGAATTGGAATGATAATAGAACCTCCCCTCTTTTTCCTTTGGTGTTAAGACTCGCATCCACAAGGTGGACATCAAGATCGTTGAAGTCCAGATTCTTCATAGATAAAGACATAGACTCGTATATCACAAACGGTCTTCTGGGGTTGATCATGACGTTATTTTCTTGCATTAACGGCATAAGTATGTGGGGAAAATTATGCCCGGAGAAACGCACGTAACAGCGAATCAAGGATTCGATGCAATTCTCTCTGACCGTTCGCCCGCCTTGTCTTTCGACCTCAAGATAACATGTTTTATTAGAATCAATTATCTGAAAAGCTTTACCCGTATCTTCTGGTAAATAAAGCGGCAGATTTGACGGAAGCATCTCTGTAAATCTAAAGGTCATATGCTCACTCAAACCATATCTTTGTAAGACAATAGAAAATAGCAGGTCTCCAGGCACGCAAAAGCTCTTTTCATCATGGTTGTGAATAGGATTAAAATCATCGCAAATGAGCTTTGCAAAACGACTGCCTTGCAATCCGCTGATTAACAGAGAATTACCATCAGTGGAATAGAAAGAATTTAAAAACATAAAGCTAAAACACTTTACTTGTCGTTCCAAAGAAGAATTCAGTAAATCAGCCAATTAACAACCATGCAACCAAATTTTTCAAATATCTTCACCACCGTTATTTGCTTTCGGAAGAATTTGCAGTTGCGAGTAGACATAGGAAAGTTTTATAGGATAAATCTTATGCGCACAGCCACACATAATAAGTCAGGCAAATAATTTCAAAACACCCCATTCTATATCTGCCTCGAATCAGAAACATCACAACACATTATCAAAGCATTTTCTCTCATGGCTTCATTGGATGTCCTATAGTAACTTTCGCGTTCGCCGATCTGCTCAAAACGAAAACTGTGATAAAGTCGGATGGCCCGGAAGTTGGATACTCTAACGTCAAGAAAGAGTTTTTTTACCTCTGTAGGCAACCCTTCAATAACTAATCTTAATAATCTGCGGCCCCAACCACTACCTTGCGATTTAGGTTCGATTGCTATGTTTAAAAGCTCTGCTTGATCCGATTGGTACGAATAAATAGCATAGCCGAAAATACCCGAAGAATATTCGAGCACCTTAGAATGGTGATTTTGAATGCTATCCAAAAATTGATTGGTCGGCCAAGGTACAGGGGAGACAATATTTTCTATTCCAACCACCATGTCTAAATCGCCTAATTGCATGGAACGAAAACGCATAGACCACCCTTAGCTTAAAGTGAAGGCCGCTTGACCCAAATCTGGCCGCGCTCGCAACACCTCCCATGCTTGACGCTTAAGTTCCAGATTATGCAGCATTTTAGCGAGCGACGGGAGCACAGCGACATAAGCCCCACCGTCCAAATTGCAACGACCTTTTTTAATCAGAGCTATATGTTTGTCACTGAGTAGCCAAAATTTTAGTTCCGGCCCAAAAATGAGCACTCTTCTTGTCTCACTAAGTGCAATTCGATTATTCATAAAATCTAAAAAGAAATCACGAATTTCCAAATTCTGATTTTCATTTTCAAGGCGTCCCGGCCACTCGATAATCACTGGCTGAGCCAGTCTCATCATTTTTGAGGTTACAACAAATATAATATTTTTAAGGAGTTCTAGTTGGCCATGGCTGGAGTCTCCAGTTACAGCTTCGCTGAAAACAAGTAAACCATCTGTAGGTTTCCGCATAGCAAGGCAGTATTTTCTCTGACTCCTGAGATCCGACTCGCTATGGAATGACAACGGAGACAAAACCTTTTGACTTTGTTTTTCCTCCAGCGCTTCATCCTTCTGAATAGCATTACTTAAACTGTTAATTTCAGCAATCCTGGTATCTGAGCAAGACTTGAGAGCAATCTCATCGCTGGCTCCATGCAAAGCGGTTCCATCGCCGCGCTTGAGAGAGCTTAGAGTGGCAAGCATGGGCCTCAGCGAATATCTATTAATTCCCAAAGCATCGAGACAATAGGTACGAAGGGTCTTATTCAAAACACCAATCTTTTCAATAGGTTGCAACCCAACTCAATGTTAAATTTCAGTATGACCTTTTACCAAAGTCCGTTCCCACTGCAGCCCGTTATTGATTATTAGCGTTAATTAGTCGACTTTTTGCCGAAACAAATAGTATTTTGACGGGCGCAGAGATACTAAAAATTATAGCAATGGCAAATAAAATCCGTGCCGGATCGATTGAGATCACAATGAATCCCATTACAACCGAAAAAATGACGAAAAAAGGCACCTTGCCACGAAAATCTATTTCTTTAAATCCTGGATATTTAACATTGGAGACCATCAACAAGCCCCCCGAAACGGTGACCAACATTCCTATTATCACCAGCTCAAAAGACATCGTTAGTGCATGTGTTGACCAAACCAAACCTGCCACAAGTGCAGCTGCAACAGGACTAGGTAGACCGGTAAAGTCATTACTATCCGATCTTTCTGCTTGAACATTATAACGCGCTAGCCTGAGCGCAGCGCAGGATGAGTATACAAACGCTGCTGCAAACCCAAATTTACCCAAGGTGCCGAGACCCCAGCCATAAGCAACTACTGCCGGTGCGACACCAAATGAAACCATGTCCGATAGACTGTCATATTGTCGTCCAAAGTCGCTTTGGGTGCTCGTCAGCCTTGCAACTCGACCATCGAGACCATCGAAGAATAAGGCCACGAAGATTGCCATGGCTGCAAGCTCATATTTGCCACTAAACCCTGAAAGAACAGCATAAAAACCGAAGAAAAGAGCCCCCGTGGTCAGCAAATTCGGCAGCAAATAAACGCCCTTAGAACCTGCTTTAGTTTCTCTAATTGGCGAGGGGGTTTGAGTTTTTATTTCAATTACACGTTCTTTATATTTCATGGCAGGCAATACTAAGTTCACCGATTGAAAACAGTTAAGGTGGAAGAAGTCTAAAGATTATATAAGCACTACTCAAGAAAAAGATCTCGAAGGCTTTCCCTATCATCCTGTCCAAAATTTAGCGCTTGATCAAGATAGTGCTCTACACTTCCAAATCTTTCATCGATGGCATTAAAAAATGCTTCGATATTTTCTACGCTCACAGTGCAGTACGGCAAAAGCCAATCTCGCTCCCAATATTCAACATTGGCATCAAATAAATGTTTCTCGATAATAGTCATTAAATTGTCCGAATCAAAATGCTTCTCGGTAAGCATGTAGTCGTCAATAATAGTCGCTCGCGGTATATCCAGTGCCGCTAAAATCAAAGCTGCCGCCATTCCAGTGCGATCTTTTCCTGCGGCACAATGGAACAGGCTAGTGCCCCGCGCATTATCCAGGATCATTCGCATAAATTGAGTATAAGCTGGGGCCACATCATCTATGCAATCCCCGTAGGAGTCGGTCACCATATTCTGCGCCGAAGCTGATGTAAGATTACCGTCTCTCAAGTGATCCCAAAATTTAGAGAGACTTCCCACAGAGATATGGTAGTTAGAAATTATTTCGACATTAATGATTCTGCTCGGCGATCTTAATTGCTCATCTTCACGACGAAAGTCATGCACCTGATTGATACCCATAGAGGACAATATAGCAAGGTCAGAATCGTTCAGATAAGCAAGATGGCCAGATCTTAGCAGTTTCCTCCAGACCACACATCTTCCGTCCCGGCTTGAATACCCGCCGATGTCGCGAAAGTTAATCCCACCGTGCAAGTCTGGTGCTCTTTGAATAATGCTAGACAAATTCTATCTCCAAAAAAGTGAAGCATTAGAAACTTAAATTGTAATCCGCCTGTTAACTAGCTTGGCGCAATAGGCTAGTTCTTGTCTTTATCGACAAGTGCATTAGCGGTTATCCATGGCATCATAGCTCTGAGTTCTGCTCCTACCTTTTCTATAGGATGCGATGCGATATTACGCCTATACGCAGTCATTGACGGGTAATTAGCTGAGCCCTCGACAATGAACATTTTTGCATACTCTCCACTCTGGATGCGCTTCAGAGCCTGACGCATCGCTAATCTGGATTGCTCATTAATGATCTCTGGGCCAGTCACGTATTCTCCATACTCAGCATTGTTTGAGATAGAGTAGTTCATGTTTTCTATGCCGCCCTCATACATTAAATCAACTATTAATTTCAATTCGTGCAAACACTCAAAATACGCCATCTCGGGTGCATAACCTGCTCCTGTTAACGTGTCAAAGCCTGCCTTCACAAGCTCAACCACGCCACCACAAAGCACGGCCTGCTCGCCAAATAAATCTGTCTCAGTCTCATCTTTAAAGGTAGTTTCGATAATTCCAGTCCTTCCACCCCCAATCCCCGACGCATAGGAGAGGGCAACCTTGTTGGCATTGCCTGTGGCATCCTGATGCACGGCAATTAAATCTGGCACGCCACCACCATTCAAAAATTCGTTTCTTACCGTGTGGCCGGGCGCTTTGGGTGCGATCATGATTACATCTAGATCGGCACGAGGAACAACCTGGTTGTAATGAATGGCAAACCCGTGGGCAAAAGCCAATGTGGTTCCCGTTCTCAAGTTGGGTTCGACCTCTTCACGATAAAGCGTTGATTGAAATTCATCTGGCGTTAGCATCATGACCAAGTCGGCTTGTGACACACTTTCAGCAACGCTGAGCACTCTTAGGCCCATTGATTGAGCTTTACCGACGGAAGTGGAGTCCATTCGCAGTCCAACCGTAATATCCACACCGGAGTCCTTCAGGTTGTTAGCATGAGCATTTCCCTGTGATCCATACCCAATAATTGCAACTTTCATATTCCTGATAACGGATAAATTGCAATCTTTATCATAATAAATGTTCATAAAGTCCCCTAACGATAAATTAAACCCTCAAAAACTTTTCCCCGCGAGAAATTCCCAGCACCCCACTTCTAACTACCTCGACATACTCGATATCCGCCACAATCTCCAAGAAGGCGTCAAGCTTATCACTATTGCCCACCATTTCCATGACAAAACTTGTTGGAGTCAAGTCAATGATATTACCACGAAAAATTTCCGCCCGACGCTGCAGCTCTGTGCGGGCTTCATTGTCTGCGGCCTTGATCTTGATCAGCATGAGTTCTCTCTCTAGATGCGATCCCTCGGTTAAGTCAACGACCTTTACGGTATCAATCAGTTTATAGAGTTGCTTTATGATTTGTTCAACCATTCGATCATCGCTATCAGTGGTTAGCGTAAGTCGAGAAAGCGTTTTATCCTCTGTGGGAGCAACCGTTAGTGAGTCAATGTTGTAACCACGTTGAGAAAATAAGCCCACTACGCGAGACAATGCACCCGCCTCATTTTCCATTAAGACAGAAACTATGCGCTTCATTAGCTTCTCTCCGTCTTGCTTAGCCAAAGATCTCGAATCGAACCGCCTGCAATTTGCATTGGATACACGTGTTCCTCAGGGTCAACCCGAATATCCAAAAAAACCACTCTATCCTTCAGTGAGAAACATTCGCGCATCTTTTCTTCTAAATGATCTATATGGTCCACTCTCATGCCGACATGGCCATATGACTCCGCCAAAGCAACAAAATCGGGTAACGAATTTTCATATAAGCTTTGCGCATAACGACCGCTGTACTGCATATCTTGCCATTGACGAACCATGCCCAACGCAGCGTTGTTAAGGTTAATTATTTTGATCGGCAAACGATATTGCGTACAAGTGGACAATTCCTGGATGCACATTTGTATGCTTCCCTCGCCGGTCACACATGCAACATTGGAATCTGGAAAGGCCAACTGAACCCCCATAGCCGCAGGGAGACCGAAACCCATGGTGCCTAGCCCTCCTGAATTGATCCATTTCCTGGGTTTATCGAACAGGTAATACTGTGCAGCAAACATTTGGTGCTGTCCGACATCAGATGTAACATACGCGTCTCCGTCGGTCACATCATATAGCACCTTGATTACATCTTGAGGTTTGATGATCCTCCCATGGCTTGGTGCATATCGTGATTTGGTATAAATTCCATGATCTTGACGCCAGGCATTTATTTGTGACCACCAGCCCCTCAAGGCCAGCTCGTTTTCGCAGCCTCTGGTATTCTTGATCATGCCCGTTATCTCCTCCAACACAGCGGAGCAGGTTCCGACTATCGGGACGTCTGATTTGATATTCTTGGAGATAGAGGTCGGATCGACATCAATTTGCACAATTTTGGCTGAAGGACAAAACTTATCAAGATCATTGGTAACGCGGTCATCGAATCGAGCTCCCACCGCAAAAATCATATCGGCCTCATGCATAGCCATATTGGCTTCGTAGGTGCCATGCATTCCCAGCATTCCTAAAAATTGNGGATCACTGCCTGGGAANGCCCCNAGGCCCATCAGAGTATTGGTGACGGGAAAGTTCAGNTGTCTNGCCAAGTCGATCAATAGGTCAGATGCGTTATCNATTATCACGCCTCCCCCNGCATAGATCATAGGTTTTTTTGCTTGCAACAGAGTTTTCACTGCTCGTTTTATCTGACCTTTGTGGCCCCGCTGAGAGGGCTGATAGGAGCGAAAGGCCACTTGTTTTGGCCATTCATAAGGCACCCTATAAGCAGGGTCTGTAATATCTTTTGGAATATCCACCAGAACCGGTCCGGGTCTACCGGTTTGAGCAATATAGAAGGCTTTGGCGATTGTTTGGGCGATATCTTCAGCGCGAGTTACCAAGAAACTATGCTTTACAATGGGCCGGGANACACCAACCATGTCAGTCTCTTGAAAAGCATCTGTTCCTATCTTGGATGATGGCACTTGTCCGGAAATTACAACTATTGGAATGGAATCCATATAAGCCGTGGCGATGCCNGTAATTGCATTTGTGGCTCCGGGACCTGACGTCACCAATGCTGTTCCCACCTCGCCGGTCGCACGCGAGTATCCGTCNGCNGCATGAACTGCAGCTTGTTCATGACGGACCAACAAATGAAGNACTTCCTCCTGGCGGAATATGGCGTCGTAGATGTGCAACGCTGCTCCACCCGGGTATCCCCAGAGATATCGNATNCCCGCATCTCTCANAGCTCTTACAACAATNTCTCCGCCNGATAAAANTTCCAAATCTTTTCCTCAGTNNAGGATAATACCTTTCCAAGCGGCAAGNTCCGCNGTTGACAAACGAGCTGAAAAGAAACACGCTAAATCTATGAAAGGTCCTACCGGTAAGTAGTTAAACAACCTCTTCAGACTCTNAGGGTTANNGAGTCTCCCAAAATGANGNCNNTTAGGANGGANTAACTCCNATNAGNANATTTACGCTTTTGCATCAAGTAGACGCAAATAGANNTGGCAATTTATCAGTTTCAAATTTTTAGTCAATNAATTATTNNGTNTTAAANATGACAANAAAGTGTTTGTTCGNNNAAAACGTTGTATCGATTAATCTGCNAANCAAATTGTTTAGTNTAANANCGNAGACGNGCNACAACAGCNTCNNCNCTACNTCAATATAACCACATTGTCTATTATTCTTGCTGCCTGAGTGAAAATTGCCCCGAGTGCAACAAGTTCCGAATCATCCTCAGCGGCCAGTTCCAGACTCTTCCTATTACATATAGCTACATAATCAACCCTAAAGCCTGCCCCTTCAATCTTCTTTCTCGCATCTTGCTCTAGCTTA
>NZJL01000060.1 GCA_002692165.1 Porticoccaceae bacterium | reverse complement strand
CCTCTATAGTTTCCTTTTGATTTGCGTACGACAACGAGAAGCTCATGTAGCTTTGAACTATACATCTCTAAACGTAAAGAGGCAGGTGACGCTAAAGATAGGGTGTTAACTTGATTAAATAAGAAAATATTTTGTTTGTTGTGTAATGTCGCGAGTTTTAGCTTTCGTAGATCGCTATAGCGAGTAATATGACGGCCAGCCCAGGCCAGTAATAAAGCATCATGACGAATGGTTGTCTCTGCCGTCCATAACCATTCATCATAATTTTTACTTCGTACTATTAATATTTGCCGTAAATTAATATTTGCTTCTTCCCATGCGGGCGCATAAAGTTGGTGGGGAGGGTTGAGCAGGACGCAAAACCCATCATTTTTAGTATGATTCTCCAACGTAGGTAGCAGTAAATTTAGTTCCCCAATTCCTTCTTGATGGCTAATCAATTCTATTAATGCATCTTTTGGCCAACCACCTTTAAGTAATACATCAAGATTTCGATGACCGGTTGGAAGATTCTTTTTTGATACGGGCTTACTACCACGCCAGATAGAGCGATTCAACAGCAGATTATCGAGTATTTTAGAATTATGCATAAGCCTCACCTATACTGTAAATATATACAGTATAAATAAAAAAGTCACTCATATTAATAGATAAATTAAACATTAGTATGAATACATTAAAATTATAAGGAACTTATAAAGTGGTCCGATAAATCATCAAGTGCTAGACTCGAATCTAAAGTGTAAAATCGATATCAATTGGCATCTCAGAAAAAATCTTTTCACAACAAATAATAGACCCCTACTGGACAATGTTTGGAGTGCCTCTCATCGCTATCATACATGCTGCAGATCAGATGGGTTTGGATCAAGCGAAATTGTTAGCAGGTATCAGTCTTGATATTAAAAGTCTCAGTCTTCCTGAAAAGAGATTCTCTNTTNAACNNTATTTCAGGTTGNATCAAGCAGTCGCTGATAAGACGGGCAATGAAGATATTGGGTTACTAGTTGGTAGAATTATCGCCCTTAAAGGCATGAATTTGCAGCTATATGTCCCAAGATTCTCAAACCATCTCAGAGATTATTTAAATCTTATTCCAAGCCTTTTAAAGTTATTAGGCGATGTAGGACAGATTAGTGCCTATCGACATGATGACTTAGTCGAACTACGTTGAGAGCCACTCCTTACGAACACAGGTCGTAAAGATTTCTTAAGTGATGAGATGTTGTCTATTGCTGCCGCGACTATCAATTCTCTATGTGTTCTAAAAGTTCCTATCATAAAGACGTATTTAACGTATGAAAAACCGAGAGATATGACTAAACTAGAGACAACATTTGGTTATAATATTTCTTTCCAAAAAGAACAGAGCAGCATCTTTTTTGACGCAAAGGCGCTTGGCTATCCTTTAATAAAACAAGATTACTGTGAAGGTCCTGATCGTGAAGCCCCTTTTCGAGATTTTTTTAACAATAGAAACCCATCTGATCGTCTGATAAGCGCACTAAAACAGTGTGTTATGAAGAATTTGGCAGAGGGTGTTGTCTCAATCGACCTAGTGNCAAACAAACGGAACATCTCCCGAAGAATGCTACAACGTCGTCTATCTGATCGTGGGACCAACTTCTTGAATGTCATGCAACAAGTCTGATTGCGCACTGCTATTCGCTACTTATCTGACAATCGTCTGGCAATAAGTGAGATTGCTTTTTTATTTGGTTAAGCTGACTAAGGAGCATTTTCAAATGCCTTCAAAAAGCGGCATGGTGTCTCTTCGAGAGATTATCAAGATTCATGATCAGTTTTACTTGGCATTCGTTCGTATAATTTGGCACTGATTATCTTTACCCCGATCGAACTCACACCTATTATCTATATCTGAGTTATTTAGTGTTTCTTTAAGAACAGGAGGTTCATTAATGNCGTTGGACTTTGATAGTGCCCGCCTAGCGAATCCATATCTTAGAAGTGAGCATCAAGAATGGCGTGCTCAGGTGCGAAGATTTTTTGATCGGGAGGTTATTCCCTATGCAGAGGAGTGGGATGAAGAGGGCTCTATTCCCGAGGCGCTTTGGCCAAAGGCGGCTGAAGTCGGGATTTTGGGGCTTGGATATCCGGAAAGATTTGGCGGTATAGAAGAGGGTATTGATGTTTGGCATCAGATGATTCTTAACGAAGAACTTGCTCGGATTGGGGTTGGTGGAGTAAGTGCGACGTTGATGGTCCATGGTATCGCATTACCTCCCCTCGTTAATTACGCTAGTGAGGCGCTTAAAGAGGAAATAATACCTCCGATTCTCAAGGGACAGAAAAGGATATCGCTTGCTGTAACCGAGCCATCTGCCGGTTCAGATGTGGCCCAACTGCAGGCGACGGCTCGTCTCGAGGGCAGTTGTTATTGTGTGAATGGGTCGAAGCTGTATATCACAGGCGGAATGAATGCCAACTGGTTTACGACAGCAGTTCGGACCGGAGGCGCCGGAGCTTCAGGGATATCGACACTCTTGATTCCAGCGGATCTTCCGGGAGTATCCAGAAAATTGCTAGATAGGAAACAGGGTTGGTGGTGTTCAGATACTGCCACAATCTACTTTGACAATGTCTCAGTCCCTAAAGAAAATCTCATTGGTGAGGAAAACAAAGGTTTTGGGGTGATCATGACGAACTTTAATTCCGAGCGTTTAGCTATGTCTGCGGCGATGGAGGCCTTCTCACGAGTTTGCCTAGAAGATGCCGCAGAATGGTCCAGAAATCGCAAAACATTCGGAAAAAGGCTCTGTGATCATCAGGTAATCCGGCATAAGATTGCCGAAATGAAGCAACGAATAAACGCAACCAACGCATACCTTCAAGTGGTCTGTGCTCAAGTTGCTCAAGGTTTTGAGAGCGCTGGTGATATTGCTCTTCTTAAAGTTCAATGCAGTCAAACTATGGAGTTTTGNGCACGAGAGGCTATGCAAATTCTTGGAGGCATGGGGTATATGCGAGGGAGTCGAATCGAAAGAATTTATCGTGAAGTGCGAGTTAATGCGATTGGTGGAGGGTCAGAAGAAATTATGCGCGATCTCGCGGCAAGACAATTCGGGTTGTAACTCAGATTAAACGGACACAAGTTAACCGCTGAAGTGAATTCATGCCGGGGCTAATTAAAATGAAGGTTAGCATTAAACTCAAAAAAATGTTGGGCCTAAAGATTTGCTTTAGGCCTCAAAATTAAATGCCAATTAGGCAAGAATAGGTCCCAGCTTCATTGCTATACTCATGTCCCCGTCTATTCTCAGTTTCCCTGACATAAAAGCGGCTGTGCCGTCTAAATTACCCGAAGCCATTTCCATAAAATTTTCAAGACTTATGATCATGGTACATTGCGCATCCTCATTCTCGTTGTTGATAACATTTGGAGATTGGGTGGCATCCAAAAATAAACACCCGTCGTCACCAAAGTCAAATTTTACACTGGCTCCCAGCCCGCAGTCTGATCCTACTTTTTCTCGCAACCCTGCTGTTACAGTTTCTAATGACATTAGAATTTTCCTTTTGTCTAATATAATTCCATTAAAAGTTGAGTACGCTAGCGCACTAAACACATCGCGCGATCTAACTGTAAGAATGCGGCACTCGAAAATCAAGTCATAACGGTTTTTTGTACCACCAATTTTATTAATACTGCAAAAATTTAGCATGGGGCGGATGCGATATTGAGGGTATATTGATCAGTAGCGTTCGAATGCCACATTTTATGCTTTCAAAAAATCATTATTTAAATCGCTTTTCGCGGCACAACAAATCAGGTGAAAATTAATTCTTCAGTTATACTGAACTATAAACTACAAGCTAATTTTACTGTCTTTTGTATTAGACGATTGATACTTGGCTAGTATCACATAATGAAGGTCGCGGATCATTTTAACGAATGACTTGGCATGGTTCCGTCGATATTAAACCGATTACATGGTAATTTGAGGATATTTAGTGGAAGCCAACCCTACCATTGATATGCGTGACGGAGAGGAGCTCGATCTGATAAAGCTTTATTCGGTGATGAGGAAGATCATCCCCTCGCTAAGTGGCCACCCATCCGTTAGACAATATCCGTCAGGGGCTTCCAATCTGACATATCTCATTAGTTATCCAGACAGAGAAATCGTTCTTCGCCGGCCGCCTTTCGGCCAAAAAGCTGCATCGGCCCATTCTATGTCGAGGGAATATCGTGTGCTTGCTGGTTTGAATGGGCTATACAAATCCGCACCAAAAACCATTTTCTATACGGATGACGAATCGTTGCTTGGTTCAGAATTTTATTTGATGGAAAAAGTCGAGGGAGTTTTGGTAAAAAAAGAATTTCCAGAGGGTTGGAAGTTTAATGATGCCGATCGCTATAAATTCTGCCAAGTTATTTTTGACAAGCTAATTGAGCTCCATCTTCTCGATTATGAGGCCGCAGGCTTAGGCAATTTTGGAAAACCTGTGGGGTATGCAAGACGCCAGATTATGGGTTGGAATCGACGTTATTTGGCTTCATTAACTGAGGATGTGCCTGATTTTCAGGATGTTCGGGATTGGTTAGAGTCACGCATTCCAAATAGCATAAGCGCTAGGTCGTTAGTTCACGGCGACTTTCGAATTGATAACGTTATGGTTGACACAAAAGATCCCTTCAACGTCGTGGCTGTTTTAGATTGGGAAATGGCTGCTTTAGGCGATCCTCTAATGGATTTGGCTAATGCCTTGGCGTACTGGTTCCACGATGACGACCCAAATGAGCTTAGAGCGATGAAGAATCAACCTTCCGACGCAAGTGGTATGATGAGGCGCAATGAGATCTTGGAGTATTATTTTTCTAGAACAGGCTTTGAGACAACGAATTGGGATTTTTATGAGGTCTATGGATATTTTCGACTGGCTGTAATATCTCAGCAACTATATTATCGCTTCGTCAATAAACAAACGAAAGACCCGCGTTTTGCCAAATATGGAAAGGGAGCGTCGCATTTGGGTCGTCATTGCCAAATGCTTATCAATCGGGTCTCAATATAAGGTTAATCAAACCAAAACGCGGGGCCAACGATGCAAGACAAAACCCGATTTTTTAAGTCATATTGGATTCTGTTTTTTCTCCTATTGCTAAATATTTTAAATATGCTGGATCGAACACTCCTGATTGCTTTTGGTCCTCAAATAGTTAGTGATCTCGAACTCAGCGATACTCAGTATGGACTTCTAACCGGCTTTGTCTTTAATACTTTCTATTGCTTTTTTGGCCTCTTGATGGGCACTTTGGCAGATAGGGTGAATCGGGTAAGGCTAATCGCTTTTGGATTGATTGTCTGGAGTGGACTTACGGCGGTCTCTGGTGCGGCAAAAAGTTTCTACCAAATTGGACTCGCACGATTATTTATTGGTGTTGGCGAATCAGTTATGACCCCGTCTGCTATTTCAATAATGGCCGATTTGTTTCCAAGTGAAAAACGTGGAGTTGCTGCAGCGGTTTATTATCTTGGAATACCATTTGGTGCGGGCGGAGCCTTCTTCATAGCTGGAATCCTTGGACCTACTTGGGGGTGGCGAAATTGCTTTTATTTGCTTGGCGCCATTGGTATAGGAGCGACATTACTCTTGCTTGCTCTCAGAGATCCTCCCAGATGTTCATGGGATGGGGATTATCCAGAAAATTTCGGGGATAAAGACAAAAGCTCACTGAAAGAGAGATTAATAAAAATTCTCGAAATTCTACAAGAATCTAAAGGTCTTATTTGGATCTTACTTGGCTCGATTGCGATCCATATCCCGATTGGTGCAGGCGCGTTTAATATGATTTGGATGCAAAGTGAGCGCGGTTTTGACGAATCCGTCGCTGTTCTCTACGGAATCTATTCGACTATTTTTATGACAATAGGCATGATCTCTGGCGGGTTTCTTAGCGACATTTATGCCAAATACTTCCGGGGTGGGCGAGCTCGATTTTTGGCCCTCTTTATGTTGGCTCTAACACCTTTTACCATTGGATTTCGATTTTGGAATCCCGAATCTATTTTTTTCTTCATAGGCCTAAGCGCGATATTAGTTTTTGGAGGTGCCTTCTTTGGACCCGCTTTTTCATTAGTACAAGATTTAAGTCCACCGCGGAGCAGGGGTATCATGACAGCGGTTGCTTTGTTAGCGATGAATTTTCTGGGAGTTGGGTCTGGAGCGCTTATTCTTGGTTTGTCAGCGGATATCATGCGTGATCTAGGAGTGGCGACACCTTATACCTACGGGTTATTGGTCTGCGATTTATTAGGGGCCTTAACGATCCCATGTTTTTATATAGCATCTATTCATATCGGGCGTAGAAAACTATTAACTTAAACACGGCTATAAGAACTGAGTCTAGTGTAAGCAGAAGATTAAACGGCTATGAGAATAAATTCATACGATGATGGTATTGGCGTCTTTGATGTTTTCCATGCCATGAAAAAACAAACAACATCTTTTAACCATGGACTACTATCGTCAGGATAGCTGATAACTTCGGGCAATATATTTCTTAAAGCTCGAATGATGAAGAAAGAACAATTAAAGATTGGTGGGGCAAGCGGTTTTTGGGGAGATGCGGACCGCTCGACATATCAGTTATTGCAAACAGGCCGTCTTGATGTCATTGTTTATGACTATTTCGCTGAGATAAATATGTCCATCATGACTAGGGCTAACGCAAGGATTTAGGGCGCCGGTTATGCTGCAAACTTTTTGACGGCCGCAATGAAGTCGAACTTAAAGAAAATTTCAAATTAAGGGATAAACATTACATCAAATGCCGGGGGCGTTAATCCGAAAACATATGCTAAGGAATTAAGGGGCATGATTTTCGAGCTTAGTCTGGATTTGAAAGTAGCCTGCGTTATCTTGCTGAGCATCTTGGATTACGAAATGGGTTCTAGGAGAATACAAATGCATACTATGAGCGTCTTAAATCGTGACCTGCCTTTAAAAAGGCCACATCGCTGTAGTCGTATTTTTGACTAAATCAGATTGGCGATCGATTGCCCAGAATTCTGGCCTTGATTAATGAGCTACCGCTTGACTGAAGACGTAGTTTAACAGGTGATTTTGGCGAAAAATTCAATTTGGATTGGAAGGAGAGGTTTTAGTGGATGTAAATTTTACCCAAGAAGATTTGGCATTTCGTGACGAGGTCAGGACTTTTTTTGAAGAAGAATATGACTTCGACTTGGCAAAGCAACTCTTTAATGACAGAGCTGGCAACTATAAATCTGCGATCGTCGCATGGCAAAAAAAGCTGCACAAAAAGGGTTGGATCGCACCGGGGTGGCCGATTGAGTTTGGTGGATCTGGATGGACTGTTACGCAACGTTATATTTTTGAGTGTGAGAGGGGTCGTTTGGGTATTCCTGACGCCGTGCCTTTCGGTCTGAAGATGGTCGGCCCTGTCATTTATACCTTCGGAAATGAGCAGCAAAAAGAGAGATTCCTTCCGCGAATTCTCAGAAGCGACGATTGGTGGTGTCAGGGTTATTCTGAACCGAGTGCCGGTTCTGACTTAGCTTCGCTTCAGACCTCTGCAGAATTAGTCGGTGATGAGTACATTGTGAATGGTCAAAAGGTCTGGACGACTTTTGCCCAGTTTGCAGATTGGATTTTTTGCCTGGTTAGAACTTCAAAAGAAATACGGAAGCAGCAAGGAATTAGCTTTTTACTTATTGACATGAAGAGTCCTGGCGTTTCGATAAAACCAATTATTACCATCGATGGAAAGCACAGTCTCAATGAAGTGCTATTTGAAGATGTCAAGGTGCCAGTTGAGAATTTAATAGGCGAGCAAGATCAAGGTTGGACCTACGCCAAGGCCTTACTTATCCACGAGAGAGCGGGTATAGCAGAGGTGGCTGACTCGCGTAGCAGTCTTAATGCCCTCAAGGCGCAGGCGGCTGATGAGATCTGTGGGGGCACCGCTATTATCGAAGATCCTGTTTTTCAAATGCGATTATCCGATATCGAAACCGAACTGATGGCCCTTGAGTACACCGAGCTGAGAGTTTTAGCGTCGATGGCAGAAGGCGGGATGCCCGGTCCAGAGAGCTCGTTTTTGAAAATCAAAGGCACCGAGATTAGGCAGGCAATAAGTGAGTTAGCACTGCAGTTAGTTGCCTATTATGGCGGTGCACTCGATACTAATCTTGAGCCCGGGGTGTTGGGTCATGATTTCGCGTCTCAAGCACGGGTTAATTACATGTATGGCCGTGCGGCGAGTATCTATGGTGGTTCAAACGAGGTACAGCGAAATGTAATTGCAAAAATGGTGTTAGGCGTATGAATTTTAAACTGTCTGAAGAGCAATCCATGTTAAAGGAGAGCGTTAGTAGGTTCGTTCGGGAGCGTTACGACTTTGATATGAGGAAAGAGGTCATAAAGACAGCTGGAGGTTATAGCCCCGATTACTGGTCTACCTTCGCAGAGCTTGGATGGCTATCGATACCGTTTGCAGAGAAGTATGGGGGTTTTGGAGGGACTATAGAAGATGTTGCTGTCGTCATGGAGGAGATGGGAAAAGGCATTGTAGTTGAGCCATATATACCCACGGTGCTTATGTTGGGCCAACTTCTATCCCTTAGCAGAAATGACCCGCTCAAAGAAAAATATATTCCAAAGATAATCGATGGCAGTTGCCTAGGTGCGTTCGCTTTTTTGGAGCGACAAGCAAGATATCAATTTACAGACATTAGGACAACGGGCACCCAGCAGGGCGGTCATTTTATAGTGAATGGCGAAAAGGCAGTGGTCTTTAATGGAGGGAACGCTGATGTGATAGCAATTACGGTGCGCTCGAGCGGTGAGCAGTGCGATCGCCATGGGGTGACCGTGCTTTTCTTGGAATCAGATACGCCAGGCATTGAAATAACATCTTACCAAATGATGGATGGTCAGATGGCAGCAAATATGGTTTTTAAAGACGTCTTGGTGCCCCACAACAATGTGCTCGGTACCGTCAATTCAGGCACTGAACTTGTTGAGGCAATGATACCCCTTGTCTTACTAGCATCAAGTGCAGAGGCCCTTGGAATAATGACTAGCCTGAATGACTTGACCGTCAATTATGCGAAAACTCGAAACCAGTTCGGAGCCCCAATAAGTTCATTTCAGGCCTTGCAGCACCGGATGGTCGATAATTTCATGGCCGTTGAGCAGTCAAGATCTATGCTGTATCGGGGTCTTTGTGCTTATGCCGATGAGGGCGCTGAAGATCAGAATGAGCGCCTTCGATCTTTACATGCGATGAAGGTGGTTGTTGCCAAATCGGCCAAACGAGTAGGAGAGGAGGCTGTGCAAATCCACGGCGGGATGGGAATGACGGATGATCTTAACATTGGTCACTACTTAAAGAGACTGATCTCCATTGCAACGTTATTTGGTGATGCTGATTTTCATCAAAAGAGATTCAATGAACTAAGTTATTCGACCATATAGGACATTTCTAAATGCTATTTTGGGAGATAGTGTCTTTGGGGATATTGGTAACTCTGCTTAAGCAGTCAAGACGGGCGGCATTGCGTCAATCGCTCAGGCGATATGATTACGCATCTGGAGAGTATTTCCCGATAGACCCGGAAGATATTGACGATTTATCTTCGATAATTTCCCGTTTGCAGTCTGTCTCTTCGTCCATGACTAAGCTATCGTTTGAAAAACGCTTGAGCGCCGTTCGTGGAGCGATGGACAGTTTTTTTGCTGATGCCCAAATTACAAGTGATGTCAAAATAGTTGATGCCCTCGGGGTGCAAGCCGAGTGGGTTCAAGCGGGCAACATTGACCCCAGAAAACGATTCTTGTACATACATGGTGGCGCATTTTGTGCAGGTAGCCCATCAAGCCACCGCTCAATCACCTCCAGGCTGTCAGAAATTACTTGCAGCGCTGTCTTGTCCATCGATTACCGGCTGATGCCTGAGAACAGTCGGCATGATTCAATGTGTGATTGTAGAACTGCCTATCAGTTTCTTTTGGATAATGGCCCCGATGGCAAAACTCCGGCAGAGACGATGTTTATCGGTGGCGATTCGGCGGGGGGAAACTTAGCTTTATCCTTGACAGCTTGGCTTCGCGATTCTGAACGGCGAGTTCCTGACGCTGTTGTCGCACTTTCCCCCCTTACTGATTCCAATTTAGATAGCCCCAGCTTTACTCAAAACTATGCCTCAGATGTGATCCTTAAGACACTTCTTCAATTATTAAATCGGATTCCTCGACTTCTATATGGCCTGTTCTTCTTTTTGCTCAACAAGATTCCAATCCACAACCCTTCAGTTTCTCCGTTGTTGGGCGATCTATCGAACATGCCGCCGTTGCTGATACAGGTCAGTGACAGTGAGATGCTGTTTGATGATGCTCGTCGCTATGTCAACAAGGCAACAGAAGCCGGGTCACCGGTAAAACTGCAGCAATGGCAAGCTATGCCTCACGTCTTTCAGATCTTTCATCCCGATTTGAGATCAGCCACGCGGGCCCTCGATGAAATTGCGAAATTTTGTCAAACCCATTCTTCATCTCGAAACAT
>NZJL01000059.1 GCA_002692165.1 Porticoccaceae bacterium | reverse complement strand
TGAATATAACTCACAACTTGCAACTAGTCTACTCTTCGGTAGATTTTTCATGATAACAGGAAATCTCCAACATATATGTGAATACGAATATGCTTAAGCTTGATGGAGAAGGGTTGGCAAGAGCGACTTTTGAACTTTTCCAGATGCTGTTTTGGGTAACGCATCAGTGAAAAGCATTTTTTTGGGAACNTTGAACTTTGCCAAATTTTNTGAGCAATAACCGAAGATAGCCTCCTCGCTAATTTCTATTGCTGGATCTTTTACAATCACTGCCAAGCCGACTTCTCCCCATTTTTTGTCGGGGATTCCTACCACCGCTGCCTCTAATATTCCCGGTAGCTCAAACAGGATATTTTCTATCTCCGCCGGATAAATATTTTCTCCGCCCGATATGAACATGTCTTTGATACGATCTACGATATAAAAGTATCCGTCGTTATCCACTCGTGCCGCGTCTCCCGTTTTGAGCCAGCCCTCGAAGAAGTCTTTTGAGTTTGCTTCGGTGTTGCGCCAATAACCCGGGGTGACATTTGGTCCTCTGACGACCAATTGTCCAACCTTATTTGACTTTACCCTTTCAAACTTATCGTTGACTATTAAAACGTCATTATACATGACGGGTTTTCCACAAGAGCCGATTTTACGGAGCGCGTCGGAGGAATCTAGCACTAAACTCCCCGGGCCGGTTTCTGTCATCCCCCAGCCCTGACTTAAGGGAACCCCTTTCCCCAGCCATTTGTTTAACAACGTTTCAGGGCAAGCTGAGCCCCCGACACATGCATACTTTATTGAAGAAAGATCTGTGGTTTCGAATTCGGGCAACTGAGCAATCATTTGGAGCTGTGTAGGAACTGCAAAAAAAACATTTATACCAAGGGATTTGTCCGAAAGCGCTTGGAGCACAGTTGCTGGTTCAAAATCCCTTAAAATAAGAACTTTACCTCCGGCATGCAATATAGGATTTGCATAGAGATTTATGCCTCCAACGTGAAAAAAAGGTAAGAGTGCTAGCTGAACCGATCTATCTGAAACCCCAGCAACTAAACCCATATTGAGTATGTTCATCAATACCATTTGGTATGTAATTTGAACTCCCTTTGGTAAGCCAGTGGTTCCTGAAGTGTAGAGCAAAAGCCAGGTATCATTCATACTTAGAGAAGCTTGCCTCTGCTTTTCAGGGAATTCGATCGCAGCACTATAGTCAGATTTGGAACTATCCTCTTTTAACTCAAGTAACTCCATTTTATCTTTTTTAAGCTCTGGAATTTTCTCGGCAAACATCTCATGGAACACGAGAATGGTTGGATCGCAATCGTTCAAAATATGTTGCAGTTCTCTGACGGCTAGTCGCCAGTTGATCGGTACGCATAACGCTCCTAATTTTGCACATGCAAACTGGAGTTCAAAAAATTCAACACAATTTGGAATTAGCAGTGCTACTCTGTCTCCGGATTCAATTCCCCTATTCTTGAAATGAGCTGCTAATCTCGAAGCTACTTCATTCAACTGCCCATAAGTTCTTTTTTTCCTTAACTTTATATCATGTAAGGCAAGCTGATTTCTCCGTCGATTTGCATGATGCTCGAGCCAGTCGAAATATCTCATGTGCTGCATATCCTCCTTGTTCGAAGCCATCGAAGTTCAGGGCCGACAATTAAATTTGTCAATTTCAAGTTTGCGAGTACGATGCCAATAATCAACTAAAGGCCATGGCGTAATTGAAAATACTCTACCAGTTCTATTTCGGTAGTAGGTTGACAATCCCGGGTGAGTCCAAATGAGCCGGTCATGCGCCGCATCCACCTGTTTAACATAGTTTTTCTCGCTTTCTTCTTTGACGTCTATTGACTTAATTCCGTTAAGATTTAGCTCCTCAATACAATTAGCTATATAGTGTGATTGCGTTTCAGAGAGAAATAGCGCACTGCCGCCGAATCCTGAACTGGTGTTTGGACCGAGCATTATAAAAAAATTTGGAAACCCAGAGACGTGCATACCGAGATAGGCTGTTGGGTCGTTTTTCCGCCAATACTCTTTTAATCCAATACCGCGACGACCAACGATTCCCAATCCGGATGCCATTTCTGCCACTTTGAACCCTGTTGAAAAAATGATGGCATCAAGCGGAAATTGATTGCCCTCGTTGTCGAGTATCCCTGTGGTCGTGATCTTCCTGACGCCGCAGGTGTTGAGATGGACGTTNTCGAGGCATAACGCNTCATACCAACCGTTGTCGAGTAAAATTCGCTTTCCATATGGCGGATATTGTGGAGTGCATTTTTCTATCAACTCAGGACGCTGAGCAAGGTTATCTCTAAGATGAGCGACCATTTGTTCACGATGACGCTCGTTATGTTTGTTGACGGAATCAGTTTTGTTCCAATTCGGATCGCGCTCCAAGAACTTCAGCAAAGTGTCGCCATAGCGCCATAGCATGGTGAATCGGTACCATGCACTGTAATAAGGTACGTTATTAAATAACCAACTTTGGCTTTTTGAAATCTTCTCTGAATACCTGGGTATCTTGCGAACCCACTGGGCAGTTCGTTGAAAAATCGCTAATTGTTCCACCTGCGGAGCAATCTCAGGAACTACCTGCATTGCAGACGCTCCCGTTCCAATAATAGCTATTTTTTTTGAGTCGTGGGAAAAGTCCTCGGGCCACTGCTGAGTGTGAAACATTTCCCCCTTAAAACTATCAATNCCATCTATTTTAGGGATTGAGGGTACATTGAGCTGACCCACAGCTGAAATCAGAAAACGTACTGCAAAATCGTTTATCTTTTGTCCGTTTGTGTGGGCTTTCACGNGCCAGAGTTGCTCGATGTCGTCCCATCGAGCTGAAATCACCTCAGTGTTAAACTTGATGTGATCATAGATTCCGAATTCATCTGCTGAAGCTCTTAGATATTGCTTTATTTCAGAACGCTTGGAGAAGTATCTAGACCATTGATACGATTTGGCAAAGGACCAAGAGTAAGAATGATTGGGTGTGTCCACGCCGCAGCCAGGGTATCTGTTCACATTCCATGTGCCGCCAAGGTCTCCCTTGCGCTCNAGGATCTGATAATTCAACCCGATTGCATTCAAAGCCTGTGCCATGGCAATTCCGCTCTGACCTGCACCCACAATAAGTGCGTGTAATTCACCATTTTTATTTTGTGGTCTTGATAATCCAGCAAGCCTNGGTGTGAAGCCCATCATCTCACGCATCATTGGAGCGTACGTGATCTCAACTTTCTCTCCGATGCAGAAGCTCATCATCTCCTGCATAAGTTTGTTTCCCGGATCATCAATCTTTGAATGACAATTATTTGAAGCAAGCAGCTCTAAGGCGCATTTTTTAATGTNGTTCTGGATTTCTTCTGATANGCCCGCGTCTTCGTCTGAAATGATTGCCACATCTCTCTTTGGACGAAAAGCATCGCTAAGCCATGTTTTGTCTGCAGTGAAATGATAAAGCACCATCAANAGCACTCTTAAATCGGCACATTCAAGCGCTTTTCNGAGNTGTTTTTTGGATAAACTTGCTTTGGCGCTATTCATCACACTGGGGAGCTTGTTCAAAACAAAGTTGGCATTGTACAACAGAATATCTACCGGCTGGTAGATTATGCCTTTGTTTTTCCAATCTCGAAGTTTTGCCTNGATTTGCATTATCAGTTAGCATGAAGGGTTTCAGTTGATTTCTCCCAAAACCAAATGANTTTGTCTCAGAAAGATCTTCATCGCCCTGCACCCGGATTTCGCCGTGAGGCGATTACTCATGTCGCAGCAAAACTTTTCTATGATCACGGCTTCAACAATACCTCTCTGACTGACATTGCCAATTGTATCGGTTTTCGCAAACCCGTTATCTACGAGAGTTTTGTCGATAAGAAAGATTTATTGAATGGAGTGGCTTCAACTGGAATTGAGGCAGGGCTTCTAAAACTGGGTACTGAGCCTAAGAGTGATTTAAATTCCGACGAATTGATTGATCGGCTAATTCTTGTGCAAGAAGTGTTCATTTTTTTTCATAAACATATCGTTGTTTACATTCGTGAAGAGTTAAATTTGAGGAGCGAGGACGCCTCTCGCATACGTGCAAAGCGGCGAAAATTTGATGAAACGCTTTTGCAATGGATCGAAAATCTTAACGAACAAAAGCATACGAATGTTTGCAATCCAGAGTATGCCGCACTGAGCATTAGCGGCATGATCACCTGGCCCGTGTTTTGGTATGAGAATCAAAAGAGTCGTTTTAGTATTGTTGATATTAACGATTTATCGCGAGATTATTTGAGTAGAATACTTAATCTCTGATTTGCCCTTTCTTGTTTTCGGGAAGGACAGGCCAGTCGTCGCGCCGAAGCAGCCCGGGTTGTTTTTTGTGGGTTTGAGTGAGGAGTTGCATCTTTGTTTTGATCAGATAATTACAAGAGATAAGCTTTACTTGAACGCATTGGGCATGCATTTCAGAATGAGTAAAGGAGAGCATCATAATCAGCATAGTTTTCTGCCTGGAGGGCAAAAAAGAGTAGGGACTTGACCTCCGATTTTTCTGGAGGTCAAGTTAANGTGCTCGNTCATGGAACTAAAACATTAANCAGAGGCGACAAAAAGCTTACGCAAAATGGGCTAGTCGCTATCGACTCACGCGCCGTGACTTTTGATAGGAGTCAAGCTTCCGGCAGCCTAAAGATATACATATCAAAATTATACTCTTCGCAGCTGACGAATTTATCTACCTCCGCCTGGATATCCTTTGCGCTTTCAGCCCAAGACTCCGCAAATTTATTAGCGTCTTCGACACTTCTATATGCCCACATGCCGACCCCATCGAAATCATCAATTTCGTCGTCTGGGTTTCGGCTGTCGAATAACGGGGTCAGACCATTCAAAGCCATCCCGTCATCTGCATTAGTCTGACGATATTGTGCAATCCATTGAGCGATTTTCGTCTCTGTCGGTTGTAAATCCGTCCCCATAAATCCATCATTGTATGAACAAAAGTGATAGCTAACAAAGTGGGGAGGTTCACTCTCCCACACAGAAGTTGGTGCAGCGATTGTTTGCCCAGAGTACATGTAAGATGTCTCTGAATTGCAGGTTAGCACGCTATCATACTGCTCCCTTAATGCTTTTCCTCCGCCCTCTGGCCAAGCTTCCCAACCGGCATTTCGGGTCTGCATGTCAGGCCAAACAAGTGCCCAAATCCCATCAAACATTTCTGTCTCATATTGTGGTCGGAGACCATAAGAGGCCATCACTTTATTTTCCATGGCGCCAACTGCCGTATTCCACTCGCTTATCAAGGCTCGCATGGACTCATCAGTGTACTCGGAACCTTCATCGCACAGTATAAATTCAATGATCCTTTCATTGTCATAAAAGTCAGTTGCCGAATCGGAGATTATCTCGATTTGTTCAGGTTTAGTCGGCATCTCATTTGTTTCGATCACTTCTTCTTGTTCCTGCGCGCACCCGCTCACCAGTGCCAGAAAAAAAATTACTGAGTAGTAGTGTTTCATATTGTTTCTCTCTTTTTTTGATCCTAATGAATAAAAATCTTATAAGCTTCTATTTTGCTCTTAGTGAGTTTAAATCCTCGGATCGTAAATGCGCAAGTTATGCGTCCTCATTTCTGGGGAATGACGCATCATGAGAAGATTCATAACTGGTGCAAACTACTCCACTGTGATCATTTATGAGTGCTTCTCTTTTGTTATGGCTTGGATGCCAATGGTTATTTAAGGGATGTTTCTGCTAAACAAAGACTCGTGAAATCTGATAAGACAGGGCGGTCACCCGCAACCTAGGATTGTTCCTTCTGATCACCTCGTTTTGTTTAAATCCATATGTCTGATTTTTCCGTTATGTTGGCGACATTCGCTAGTCTCGATGATCCTTAGCCCTGATGGAGATATTGTTGCATGCGGTAGTCAGGACAATTCCGTGCATTTTTGGCGTCGCTCGACAGGACAGGATTCAATGATGTCCGGATACCCCGGCAAACCAAGCAATCTTGCTTTCGACCACAGTGGAACACTTCTTGCCACGGGCGGGGCTGAGACTGTAACCGTATGGAGTTTTGAGGGTGATGGACCGGAAGGGACGAGCCCGGGACATTTGGAGCTCCACACTAAGCCCATTTCCAGTCTCGCTTTTGCCCCCAGACTGAGTCGCCTGGCATCCGGAGCGAGAAATGGGTCGGTTGTGCTTTGGTCATTAAAGGGTAATGGGGAGGGCGGTCCCCATTGGTGCAGCACTGATGACAGATCGCGTTAGTGCAGTTGCTTGGCGCCCAGACGGGCGTGCGCTCGCCGCTGTCGATGGACGAGGTGGTGTCTGTACTTGGCGCGTGAATTGATAACGCTGCTTGCTGATTAAAGTTTTCGCAATTTTCTTGCTGAAAGAAAACTAATTTAAATCGGTAGTCGTTATGAGCACTGAATGTTACCTAAACGAATTGGCTCGAACGCCGTTAACTCATCAAGTGAACAAAATGTGAACGCGAGGTAAAAAATTGAAACGTCAAAAGAGTCCATGTATTGACGTATGCAAATTCAATGGCCCAAGGGGATGGTGCATCGGTTGCGGTCGAACTCGAGAGGAGTGTAAAAGCTGGAAGTCGATGCAACCCTATGCCATAAAACAGTTGCAGAAAGAATTGCGCAATAGACTGGTTCAAATCAGCCGATTAAATGAGTGAGTGCTTTTGCAGCATAAAGCGATATGGGATTTTCTCACTGTGTCACGTAAATCGAGTCGTAATCTTGGCTCATATTTCAAGGGATAAACCTTCGGCATTTGCCGATTTGCCCTCAATCACCTCGACCAGTTTTTCCATGCGTCGTCGCGTGAGAAGCGAGGGTGTTTCAGACGGATCTGGATCGAGTGCTTCATCAAATTCCTCTATTTTATCGGTAAGTGCATCTTGAAGACTTGTTGTCTCGAGGTTTTCAGTTTCGAGATTTTCCGCCAAAATCTTACTGTCTTGTAATTTGATATCATTAAGTTTTGTATTTAGGCGCTTGTCTCCCAGTTTCAGGGCAAATATCTGCTGGTTAACCAAATCGGTGGCGAGTTTTGCATAATAATTTGATTCTCGTTGCTGTGTGTCGAGTGTATCCACGATTCGCTGACTGTTACTTTTTCCCTCAATCGCAAGATTCTGTCTGTAAGAGGCATTGTCATTTGTGAGAAGCTTTCTGTTTACAGATTGATTGTTTTTGAATACGGAGAGTTGATTTGCGTTGCGCGCCGCCTTCAGAAGCTGTACACGGGCAGTTTCATTGGTTTTTGCTCTTAATTGGGCGAGTCTCGCAGCCTTCAATTCTTCTTTTGCTTGTTGACCAACGAACTTAGCCTCGAGGGGGTTCTTCTCACTTGCTTTTTCGAGTTTGCGTTTTCTCGCCACCGCTTCGGCTATTTTTGCGTTGAATGCTTGCAGTGCCATAGCGTTTGTAGGTGATTTACTTATATTCGACATCTTAATAAATTTCCTTTCGAGCTGAACTAAGGTTAAGAAACTGCCTTTTACTCACTGTCCGAAATTGGAGGTTTTACCCCTGATTAACTCCGGAATGTTTGTACCTAGTTTTAAATTGTTAGCCGAAATTTCCGGGTTACGACTATTCAAATTTTTAAGCCAGCTCGGGTTCCAATGAGCATTGTGGCATTATCATACCTCATAAGCGGCAAAGCTTTGCCGCTTGTCTGTTTCATCGTCAGCAATGGATAAATCTTTAATTTTTTTAATCTTGTAAACTTAACGCAATTTAATCTAGTGTCTGTTATCGTGATAATGATATGTGTTAGGTGACGCAAAAGAGCTCAATTGCCGTAAGATCTTGTATTCCGAGTGAAGCACTCCAAGTCTGCGACGAGGATCATATGGGAAAAGGCCTATTTGTTGACGACCTCGGTCCGTTCTCAATGTTTCAGTCCTAACATGCAGGGGCAACAAGAGTCGTTTCAACTGATGCCGGGGGGCTTATTTTCGTGCCAGAAGGACCAGAGATCAGACTGGCCGCAGAAAAGGTGGCGGCGGCAGTCGAGGGAAAAGCCGTTCAACGAGTGATGTTTTCTCAGCACAGATTGCGTCGTTTTGGTCCTAAGCTGTCCGGTAGTGTCGTCTCAAAAATCGAAACGAAAGGAAAAGCCTTGCTGACGCACTTCGATAATGGAATCAGCATTTATAGCCACAACCAGCTTTATGGCGTTTGGAGAATAGTCGCCGCCGGCTCGCTTCCTAAGACAAAACGCCGATTAAGATTGGCACTTCATGCCGATGATCGCAGTGCGCTCTTGTATAGTGCTTCTGATATCAGCGTTTGGCAAACCCAGGACCTAGACAAACATCCCTTTTTAGCGAAGCTGGGCCCAGATATCTTGGATCCTACCGTAAGCTATAGGTGCGTTGCGACTCGCTTGTTGGATAAACCATTCTTAAATCGTCCCCTTCATTCAATTTTGATGGATCAGTCATTTATGGCGGGAGTGGGCAATTACCTTAGAAGTGAAATTCTGTTTCAGGCGCGCCTGAGTCCAAAACTAAAACCGAAACAACTCAACACAACTGCGGTTGAGTCTCTAGCTAATGCTATTCTGGATATCAGTCGACGAAGTTATGAGTCGAAGGGCGTCACCCTTCCTTCACGCATGAGGAATGAAATTCAGAATCAGCAGTCGGGTCGAGCACGAAATCGCTTTTATGTCTTTGGAAGAGAGGGTAAAAGCTGCTATTTATGTAATTCTAAGATTGGCCGACAGGAGATGGGCGGCCGGAGGCTCTACTGGTGCGTTAATTGCCAAGGAGGGCAAAGCGGTGGATAAGCTCGGGGAGCCAGGATTGAAGGATCTTTGGTTTCTTCCACTTGGTGGATGTGG
>NZJL01000058.1 GCA_002692165.1 Porticoccaceae bacterium | reverse complement strand
AAATAGCAAAACTTTCGGGCGAGGTTAATGAAGCGTCAAGAGCCACAATTTTGCAGTTGTGTACAAAGAGCTGGTTTAGTATTTCAAAGGCTGAACATCTTCTTGGCTGGCGGCCGGAAATGTCATTGGAAGAGGGCATGAGACTGTCCAGAAGTTGGGCCCAAGACAGGGGGCTTTTGGACTAACGAACGATCAACCGAACGGCATTTAATTGATTTTATTCCAAACTCTTATGGTAAATTTTTATCTCTAAATTTCATATGGAGCACGTTTTGCAGACAACTTCTAAAGATAAAATACTACGTTATGAGGACCGCGGTTGGTGGAGCAATGAGACACTGATCTCTATTCTGAAGGCAAACTTAAAGGAAAAGCCTGACCAAGAGGCGCTGATCGACCCGTCTAACAGGAGTAATATGGTAGGGGGTGAGGTCCAGCGATTATCCTTTCGCGAAATTGACAGGCTTTCGGACAAGCTGGCGCACATTCTTTATGGGTTCGGTCTGAGACAAGGTGACAAAGCGGTTGTTCAAATGCCAAATGTGGTGGAGATAGTCGTCGCCTATTTTGCTGCCAGTAAATTAGGCNTTGTCCTGAGTCCTGTAGCGATGCAGTACGGTAGATTCGAACTAGCACACATTGACGAGATTCTTTTGCCGAACGCTTATATTGCTTTTGAGGAGTTCAGTGGAGAAAGCTATGGCAGAGCCAACTCCGAATGTTTTCGAAAAAATTGCCACAGAGTCATCTTAGACGGGGAAGGCTGGAGTGCCGAGGAAATAGAGGATTGGTCAAGTTTTCAATCCTATTTGAGGACTCTAAAAATAGATGCCAATGATATCTTTACAATCTGCTGGACATCGGGCACCACAGGCCGATCAAAGGGAGTTCCCCGAAGTTACAATCATTGGTTGTCCTCAACCCTTGCGAGTGAGGATGCAATTAGGCTCAGTAAAGAGGCCATAATGTTGAATCCTTTTCCTTTCATCAATATGGCTGCNATTGGNGGATTNCTNTTTTACTGGCTTAAGTTGGGAGCGAAGATGATTCTTCATCACCCATTTGATTCCGAAATATTGCTTTCACAAATCCAGGAAGAGCGGGTTCAGTACACTGTGTTTCCGCCCGCAGTACTGACTCAACTGCTTCATCTAAAGGATCACATAAATGGCAAATATGATCTTTCTCAGCTCAGTATCGTTGGTTCGGGAAGTGCGCCACTGGCGCCTTCAATGATATCCGGGTTTAAATCGGAGTTCGGGATCGAGGTGGTCAATATTTTTGGTTCGAATGAAGGCATGAGTTTGTTATCAGATCCATTTGATGTGNCTGATTCTGAAGAACGAGCTAGTTTCTTCCCTCGTTTTGGGCGGAATGAATTTAACTGGAATAACAGGATTTCCAGGCAAATAAGCACGAAATTAGTTGACATGGACTCGGGGGAAGAAATAGTTGAACCAGGTAGCGTCGGGGAATGTCTTATCAAAGGTCCGACTGTTTTTGACGGTTACTACAACTCACCGCAAGATAATGAGGAAGCTTTCTCTCCAGATGGTTATTTTCGCTCCGGGGATCTTTTTGAGATCGTGGGGCAAAAAAATCAATATTACCGCTTCGTTGGCCGAAGAAAATCACTGATAATTCGAGGGGGCATCAACATATCACCTGAGGAGTTAGATGAGGTGTTGAGTCGCCATCCATCAATATCAGAGGGCGCAGTAGCCAGCTATCCCGATCACATTTTGGGAGAGAAGATATGCGCCTTTGTTGTTCTTCACGAAGGGAAAACGCTATCGCTTCACCAGTTGACCGCTTTTTTACGTAATTTGGGCGTTGCAAAGTTTAAATGGCCTGAGAGGCTCGATCTTATTGAAGCTTTGCCGAGAAATGTCATGAACAAGATTGATCGAAAAAAGCTACAACAGGGTTGAGCTATTGGACAGATAGATTGCACTTGTTTTGGGCACTTTTATCAATTGTATTGTATCCACGCACCTACATAGGGCAATATAGAGGGGTGAGTTTTTGGGAAGCGGTTTTAAGTCTTTTGATTGGGGGATAAGTTATGACAGCAAAGGTTAAATCTTTAATTGTGTCAGTTGGGATCGCAATGAACTTCGCGAGCTTCGTATCAGCGCAGTCGTTGGAAGAAATTGTAGTGACGGCTCAAAAGCGTGCCGAGTCTTTAAGTGAAGTACCGATTTCAATTTCTGCAGTAACTGGAGAGACATTGGAGAACAGAAGCATCGACAGTTTGGCAACGTTGTCACAATCGATGCCTAACGTGAATATTTATGAGGGGGCTATCGATTCCACAATTCAGGTGCGGGGGGTAACGACGGGCAATAATAAGGGCTTCGACCAATCTGTTGCAATGTATTTTGACGGGGTCCCTTATGGTCGGGCACAACTCGTTAGAACGCCTCTAGTGGATCTTGAGCGTGTAGAAGTCCTTCGCGGGCCGCAACCAACCATCTTTGGAAAAAACGCAATAGCAGGTGCCATCAGCGTCATAACTGCTAAACCCACTGATGAGTTCGAGGGCAAGATTTCGGTTTCCTATGAGTCCGAACACGAAGAATCTCAAGTGCTTGGGGTGGTCTCGGGGCCGCTTTCTGACTCTTTAAGCGGCCGCCTAACCGTTTCCTACAGAGACATGGATGGCTGGATCAATAATACCCAAATGCAGCGAATGGAGCCTCAAAGAGAGGAGACTTTCGTTCGGGCACAGCTCGCATGGGACGATGGCGAGGATTTCAGTGTTAACTTTAAGGCTGAGATGGCTGAGTTTGATAGCTTCGGTTATTCAATGGAAGCCTTGAATCCTCAAGGTGGTTATGGATTAGTTTTTGCTGGTCCAATTGGAGTTGAATTAGAGGAGGATTGGGTGCGTGCTAGCGGCGATGTTTTCTCCAAAAATGAGATGCAAACGTTTGTTTTGACCGCTGAAAATGATTGGAATGGTCACTCTGTCACCTCTGTGTCAGCTTTCGTTGAGTATGATAGTTCCGAGGTCTTGGACGTAGACTACACCAGAAACCTCATTTTAGATGGCACGAACCAGACCGAGGATTTCGAGCAATTCTCACAGGAAATACGCATCGCCTCAGCTGGAGGTGAGCGATTTGACTATATCGGAGGCATCTTTTATCAGACGGAGGATGTCTCTGTGACCGATGGAGTTCCGTTGGGTAGTTTCTTTGTGCTCGCAGGGCCGCCCGTCTCCCTCGTCAACGGCACTCGTTGGGCAAGGCAGTACGAGCAGAGCTCCGATCGCTGGTCAGTTTTTGCGCAAGGCGACTATGAAATTACCGAACAACTGAATCTGACAGTTGGTGCTCGCTACACGAAAGAAGAAAAAGACGCCATGCGAGCTCTGTCCGTATACGGAGCTGGTGGCAACCTAGCTAGTCCACCTATTCTTGGGCTATGGGCGGCAGTGCTGAATGTCTATCCGCACAACATTTCGGGTTCTCGGGAGGAGAGCTCGTTTGATCCCTTGTTGCGTTTTCAGTATCAAATGAATGATGATCTTGCCTTCCATGTTTCCTACTCCGAAGGTTCGAAAGGAGGGGGCTACGATATTCGGAGTAACTCGGCACCCGGAACGGCCACGGTTACTGGCGCGCCGGCGGGGACTTTCGAGTTTCAAAACGAGGACGCAGAAAATATTGAGTTGGGGCTCAAGTACGCTTCCGACCGGATGGAACTCAACCTTACTTTATTTAAGACAGAGTATGAGAACCAACAGACGTCAATTTTCGATGGTGTTTTGAGCTTTTTTGTTGGTAATGTTTCTGCTTCCGAACTAGAAGGCGTTGAACTGGACGGACGTTTTCTTATATCAGATGGCTTTGAGCTTTATGCAAGCGCCGCCTCAATGGACTTTAAGTACACCGATTTCAAAACTGGTCAATGTGGTTACAGCGAAACACCTGTCGCAGGCTACTGTGATAGGACCGGATACACCGCTCCTTTTTTGCCTGATACGACGGCAAATTTTGGCATAAACTATGAAACGGCCCTGTCTTCCGGAATGTTATTGGATTTGAATATAAACGCCAGTCATTCGTCTGATTATTTGCTTTCAACAGCACATGATAGCCTTCACACTGAAAATGGTTTTACTAAGCTTGGCGCGCACGTAGGCCTGTCAAGCGCGAGTGGTGCCTGGCGGATCTCTTTGATAGGCGATAACTTAACGGATGAGAGAGTTAAAGTGTTTGGTGTCGGTTTGCCTCTTGGTAGAACCTTCGTAAGGCTTGCCTCAGGGGGCGCCTTGGACGGAATCGCTTATTATTCTTTTTACCAACGTCCACGGAATATAACACTGAAGCTTGATTATAATTTCTGATTAAAAGATTTTGGGGGCAGGTCAATCAAGTGATGTGCCCCCTTTTTAACCAGGGGCGTCTGAGAAGATGATCTATTAATTCTGATCAGAATAGGATGCTAGGCTCGGGTATGGGCGAAGTTTACCTATCTTTCCGCTCAAGGAACCGTGCCCGTCATCATCATTACTGCGCGCGATAATTTCATCAGGTGCAGAGCCATTTTCTACCCAATTCTCCAACACTTGCAGCATGTTCATGCGATCAGGCATCTTAGCCGGGAGTTCCCAGCAGTGCCCCATGGTCGGCACTAGAAAGAGGCGGAAAAAGTCGTCCGTAGTATTTTTGCCTAGCTTATCGACTACATCAGTATAGTAGTCGATGCTCTGCTCATGCAGCACAAGGGGATCGGCCTGCCCATGCCACATAATCATTTTCCCTCCCGCCTTGGAAAAAGCTTTTAGGTCTGGATTCAATGCATCCAAAAGTCGGCCCTGTGCATCGAGCTTCGAGATGTCATTATCCAGATCAAAATCGGTGGCGTTGAAGCCGTCAGGGTCTTCAGGAAATCCTAGGAAAGGCAAGAATCCTTCAGCGAGGAGAGTTCCAATTGAGGGTTTTTCTTTATTGCCTAAATGCCAGACCTCCCAATAGCGCTCACTGCCCGGAGGAATACCATAGAAAAGTTTTTCGCCAGCAGAGTTAACCGGTCCATCATAAAGCTTTCTGACCACTTTTTTCTCGTCCACTGTTAAGCATGACGGTGTTTCCGCGTGATCGCAGTCTGGTATTTGGTTAAGGATAACGAAGCAGTCTTGAGGCTTTTGAATTGCGCCATCGATGTTGCCATCGAGTGCATCACATTGGGCGATCGAATTTTTCTCTAACATGGGCAACTTAGCTTTAAATTTTTCGTCAAGAATTGTTTCACCAGAAGCATCGAGATTCGCCCGTAGAACGTGTGATGCGAGGATGCCGCCGCTGCCAGATAGATTGAGAACGGGGCAGCCAGAAATAATTCCATTGAACAGCGAAGGATATTCTTGAGCCGCTTTTGCTGCCAAGCGCCCTCCATTGGAACAACCTGAAAAATAAGAATAGGAAGGTTTTCGCCCGTAGATTTTATCAATTATTTCTAATGCTGCGGCGTATGTTAGCGGAATGACCTCGCTCGCATAGATTCTTTCTACCTCATGATTCGTAGCCCAACTCGCATCCCCTATACTGTGAGATTGATGGCCGCCATCGGTTGTGATGGTTGCATAACCTCGTCGCAACGCATGATTGATTGCGTTTGAGTGCGTTTCTCGATCAGGTAAAATTTGTCCGCAGTATCCGCCGCATCCCGCTTGGAAGTATTTGCCATTCCACCCTGTAATGGGGAGCCTTGCCTCGAACCCTATATTTGGTCTTATCTCACCTTTTATTTGACAAAACTCGGGCAACTCTCTCCGATCTGACACTGGTTCACTGGATGAAATCTGAACCCTCGGCAATAAATCCACCGCTGTGAGGATTTCGCAGTTTGCTTTGATATCTGACGAGATTCCGGAAAATAACCCTAAAAACAGTATTTTGATCTCTAGGAAACTCATGATTACCTGCGCCACTCTAAATAGTGATGACGGATTGCGCCGCCATTACTCTTTTCTTGGGCGGACAGCACTAGATTGCGATCACCCGACATTTGAGCATGGCGTCTTTGTTTAGTGCCGATGAACCCTTGATTGAGAGAGAACTCTACAGTATGGATGAGATCATGATTTTCGATGACCCATCTACCTGAATAATGGAAATAGCTGTCGAAGGCATCAGCTTTTTGATCTATTGTCAGTTGCCGGGCACTTTCTTGAGCGAAACAGGGTCGAGCTTGTCGCATAATGACTGCCGACATTCGGTAGTCATGAGTGTATAGAATCTGGCCATAGGCGTCGCGGCCAAATGGGTAGCGAACCCTGCCGTCATCATGCTCTATCCGCCACTTTGTTAGCTTCCACGCCCCGATAATGTCGCCAGTGCTTATGATGTTAGTGGCTCCCGAAACTGCACGATTCTGAACCTATCGGCAACAAAAGCTAGATCGGCAAGACAAGCGTTTCCTGAAGAATTAAGACCTGTTACGTGATAATCGCTGTATGCTGCTGCAAAATTCATCGGCATGGGTGCAGTCATGTTACACCACAGCGATGCGCCAGCATCGGCGAAAGCGTCTTGGGCGCTTTGTTTGAAGGATTCATTTGAGCTATAAAGGTATGAAGAGATTGCACCAGACTCTCNTACCAGTGAAGTTGCATTTGTAAGGGCCGACTCAGCATCCTTTTCTCGAATCAGGAAGGCAACAGGAGCAAAATGCTCTTTATTGTAAAGTTCCCTATGCTCCGATTTAACGTCTAATATCAACGGAGACGCAGTTCGGGCATAAGGGAACTCAGGATGGTCATAAGGAAAACTGTCCAGTGCGACAGAAACGTTCTGTGTGTTTCGCAAGCGCTCCAGAATTGCGAGTGATTCATCGGCTTGAATAGCGCCGCATAATGCTGCGGCGCGCTTTGGATCTGTGACTCGCGCATTTATGGCATCTACCAGCAAGTCTTTGAAACCCTCAAAAGAGATCTTCCCTTGATCTGTCTCAATACCTTGCTCAGGAATATGAATATTCTGGGGGCTTGTACACATTTGCGCGGAAAAACCGCAGAGCCCATTAGACAGAGCATTGACCAAGCCATCAATATTTTCAGTGGATTCGATAATAACACCATTGCAGCCCGCTGTTTCGGTGTAGACGAGTTTTTGCGAGCAGTTTTTCTCAATCCATAGCCCAAAACGCTGACTGCCAGTATAGTCTATAATAGGAATGTTAGGATGTTGCAATAGTTCGACGGTCACAGGCTGTTCCTGAGTGTCTGCGCTCATGAGCAGGATATTGGGATCGTAACCATTGTCGCATAGAACTTTTCTCATTGTCCTTACTGCTATTGCTACCGGAAGAATCCCATTGGGGTGGGGCTTAACAATTGCTGAGTTGCCCGTGGCCAAATTTGCAAAAATCGCTGGATAGGCATTCCACATTGGGAACGTCGCACAGCAAATCACTGCGGCTACGCCTCGCGGTATCAGACGATAAGACTTCGATAATGTCACCTCACCAGCCTTACCGAACGGCTTTGTCCAAGAAGCTGAATTGGGGATATCTTTCATAGCTTTGAGCGCATAGGCGAGCGCTTCTAATCCTCGATCTAACGCATTAGGACCACTTCCCGAGTAAGCCATCAGGAATGCCTGACCGGCTGTGTGCATAGTGGCATAGGCGTTTTCAAAACATTGCTTCTCAAGCATGAAAGCCATTTCAAGACATATCCCAGCCCGCTCTTCGGGGGAAGTCTTGCGCCAGCTTTGCCCTGCCTTATTTGAAGCAGATACGATTATTTCGGTATCAGATTTTGGATAATCAATACCCAGCGGTTGCTGAGTATAAGGAGAAATTTCGAGGCCGGTTCTCCCGATTTCTCCCGGTTGATCGAGTTTAAAACTTGTATTCAGTTGGAGCTCGAAGGCTGTTTTCCCCGTTTCATGTGCGCCTTCCGGATGGAGATGGCGACTTGGAGACTCAATGAAAGGGCTCCAGTAATGGCGTTTTTCGCAGGCGATAATTGCGTCGTTGAGCACGCTCTTGTGTTTTTGATAGAACAAGATCCTAAATCCTTTCAACAATCATGGCTGATCCGATACCCCCAGCAGCCTGTGCTACAACCAAACCAAGGGTGGTGTCGCTGCGCTCCAATTCATGGGTTAAAGTGGTAAGGAGGATTGCGCCCGTCGCGCCCATTGGATGTCCCATTGCGATGTGACCACCATTGACATTGACTTTATCGATATCTGGATTATAAGTGCGAAAAAATTTCACTAACGGAGCCGCAAATGCTTCCATAAATTCAATTTTATCGAAATCATGAATAGTTAAGCCTGTTTGTCTTAGTAAGAGGTCTATTGCGTCAAACCCCGCAGTCAATTGAATGACAGGGTCGCCCGCTGTCTCCATAGCTGCAATGATTTTGGCTTTAGCTTCAAGCCCAACTGCAGCCCCAGCAGCTTTGGATCCAATGACCGTCAAAGCAGCGCCATCAGCCATTCCTGGACAATTTGCAATGGAATGGATGTGCTGTATAGCATTAAGAGCAGGATGCTTAGCCAGCATCATTTTATCAAAGCCTAATTCACCTTGTTTGGCAAAGGCTGGAGGTATGTTGTCAAGTTTTTCTGCTGTAAGGCCTTGTCTTATGAGCTCATCATGATCCAACAAAACCGTTCCTTTTTTGTCTTTGACCGGTATAACACCATTGCTGTAGAAACCGTTTTGCCATGCTAAGTCGGCTTTTCTATGAGATTCCAGTGTGACCTCATCAAGATCTCTTTTTGAATATCCTTCAATTGTTGCTATTAATTCGGCACCCATAATTGGTGGTGCCCAATTCAGGGATGCACGAAGTTTTGGATCAGAATAGTAACTGGCGTTATCACCGAGAAATCCCACGGAAGAGAGACTCTCGACGCCACCAGCTATAAAAAGGCCGTCCTTGCCCGCCTGGATTGAGGTAGCGGCATCATTGATTGCAGTCAATCCCGAAACACAGTAATTATTTAAAGTCTTAACAGGCACGTGATTTGGAATGTTTGATGCCAAACGACAGATCAGGGCGAGGTGTCCGCCTTGAGCCTCCACTTGCCCAACACATCCCAAGTTCAGGGATGAAGTGTTTTCCAAAAGGCCAACATTGCGTTTTTCAAGCTCTTCCACTAATTCCACCACAAGCTCGTGAGGTGCGCAGGATGAGAGGCTCCCTCCCGGTTTATCAGCTTTTATGGCACGACCAAGCCCTCTGGGCGTTCGGATTGCATCGAAAATGAGTGGTTCGGTGAATTTCATGCTGTAGACACGATAAACGAAACATTGGTTGTGCCAGAACCACCCACGTTATAGGTGGCGACAGTCCGAGCACCAGCAACTTGCATATCTCCGGCGGTCTCTGTCGTTTGCCGTACGCCATCAAGCAACATCCGAACCCCGGTTGCCCCGACGGGGTGACCTTGGCCAATTAGTCCTCCTGAAGGGTTAATTGGTATTGCACCGTTCATATCAATTTTGTTTTCTTCAATCGCTTGCCAGGCTTTGCCGGGGTCAGCAATGCCAAAGTGCTCAATAGCCATATATTCGGTAATTGAGAAACAATCATGTGTTTCGATTGCATCTAATTCGTTAGGCCCACTTAAATTGGCTCTTCGGTATGCGTCAGTAATGGCTTTGCGTGTAAGCGGGAAAACATAACCGTTGGTGTCACTTTTCTCCATTTTTGTAGCCATTAACATCGGTGCAGTCGTATGCCCCCAGCCTTTTATGTAAGCGAGATCTTGAAAAGATAGCCCATGATTTTTGCAATGTGCCTT
>NZJL01000057.1 GCA_002692165.1 Porticoccaceae bacterium | reverse complement strand
GATTTAGTTAGATTATGGGGGGCGACCATTCTTTTAGGTTCCATAATTGGGGTTACAGCGGCAAGCCAGCTTGAAGGTTCCAGTTTGTCATTTGGCTTTGGGATGCTCACTTTACTTGTTGCGATCAACATGTTTTTGCCGATACCGCAGATAAACTTTTTTACGCGGTTTAGCAGCCCATCCCTTGGGTTTATTGTGCCTTTTGGTCTAGGCAGTTTTTCAAGTATGCTGGGCGTCGGGGGCGGAACTTTTAGCGTGCCAATCCTGACAATGTTAGATCGACCCATTCATCGCGCAGTTGGCACAGCAGCAGCGTTTGGTTTGTTGATTAGTTTGCCCGGAGCAGTATCTTTCGCCGTATCTGGTTGGGGTGATGGTCGATTGCCAATAGCCAGTTTGGGTTATGTTAATTTGATTGCATTGTCTATTATGGCGCCGGTAACCGCTCTCACCGCTCCAATTGGTGCAAATGCCGCCCATAGGCTCGGGCAACGTCAATTAAGGTTAGTATTTGGATTCTGTCTATTTGCAATTTGCATTCGGATGATTCTAAAAACTTTCCTTAGCTAGCCTGTCCATCAGATTTTTCCTTAGAAATCGCTGTTTTTAATCGCTTTCCTCATACTATGCATATTTTGCATGCAAGTATTGAATAGTAATTCTAACTGACCGCATAATAGGAAGAAACAGCAGTCATGAACAATAAACCTTTTGCTCAGTGTGGTTTCTCATCATTGACAACTAACACTACAAGTCCAGCAAACTCACAATCACTATAAACACCATATCATTCAAAGCAAGGCCAGGTTTGCTTGATAGCGCTAAGACGAGACGGAAATTACATGATGGTCTATTACTTTAAAATTATTGTAGAAATTTGAGCCACTCACACTAAAAGCGAACTTAGATTATGTCTGAGCAAATTGATATGATTTTAGATTTTGGTTCATGCTGCTTGGTGGGATCGTGTAGACTATTCTTGGGACTATTATTAATGTGAATACCGAGGGTATTAAAATGACAAGAATATTGCTTTTCTGGGCCATTTTTATTTCAGCACTAGGTTGCAATGCGGATGCGGCACTTACAGAAGAAGCTGCAAAGTTGCTTTCGAAGATGAATGCCAATATAAGGGTAGCACTGCAGCGGTCAAGTACTCAGATGCTAGAGATGCAGATGAATCAAAGCCCGGCTCTCGCGCCCTATAAAGACGTTATGACCAAGTTTTTTGAAAGATACATGAGCTATGAAAGTTTGAGACCGGAAATGATTCGGATGTACACAGACGCCTATACGCTCGAGGAGTTAAAAGAAATTAATGCCTTTTACTCATCAAAAGTAGGAAAGAAAACGCTTGAACTTATGCCGAGACTGGTCGCCCAAAGCGGACAAATTGCGGCTGCAAAGGTTGAGGACAATTTAGACGAACTCAGGGCCATGATAAAGGCTGAATCAAAACGATTGCAAAAATCATCACACTAAGAGTCTCAAGAGATGGCTGAGTCTCAGGAAATATTTTTGGTAAGCCCAACTCATCCCATGACCATATTTCTGAGATCTGCTCGCGGATCCAATGGGCCTAAATTAAGATTGAGAGAAGCAATACACTTACTTTGTTAAACAGGCTTGAGCACTCGGAAAATGCAACGTTTTTTATCACAACACTTAGGACTAAAAGCGCCGATAAACCAGATTCTCGAAATATTATTGGTTAGAAATTCATATCCAACTACATAGACTAGCGGAGAAAGGTATGCGAAATTTTGATAAGTTTTACATTGATGGTCAATGGGTAGACCCCGTTGCTCGACATGATTTTAATGTTTATAACCCAGCCACAGAGGACGTGTGCGCCACGATATCGCTTGGTTCATCAAAAGATGTGGATATTGCGGTTTCGGCGGCAAAAAAAGCTTTTCGGAGTTTCAGTCGAACGGATCGGAGCGAACGGATTGAGTTGCTCGAGTCTTGTGTCGCGGCATACAAGAAAAACTATGCAACCATGGCTGAATGCATTCGCGAGGAGATGGGCGCACCGCAGTCTCTTGCTAGTGGCACGCAAGCCTATCTAGGTCAAGTTCATTTAGAAGAAGCAATTAAGATCCTCAGCGACTTCAGTTTTGAGGAAGAGTGCGGTACAACACGAATTTTCAAAGAGCCAATCGGCGTTTGTGGCATGATCACCCCTTGGAATTGGCCTGCCAATCAGATTGCTTGTAAGGTGGCACCAGCGCTGGCAGTTGGTTGCACCATGATTTTGAAGCCGAGTGAAGTAGCTCCTCTCTCAGGATATATCTTCGCCGAGATCATGCATGAGGCGGGCGTGCCACCCGGGGTATTTAATTTGGTCAACGGAGACGGAGGGGGTGTTGGTACTGCGTTATCAAAACATCCAGATGTTGAACTAGTCTCATTTACTGGGTCGACGCGGGCAGGATCGCTCGTTTCGCAGAATGCCGCCCCCACGGTAAAGCGCGTTACGTTAGAACTAGGGGGAAAGTCACCAAACATTATTCTAGACGATGCTGACCTTGAAGCGGCGGTAACGCGCGGCATCGGACAAATGTATCTTAACACAGGCCAATCCTGTAACGCGCCCTCACGGATGTTGGTGCCCAAAAATAAATTGTCGGAAGCGGAGGAAATAGCCAAAAAGGTAACTCAGGCTGTCCGAGTCGGCGATCCTCAGGATGAGAGCACGACAATGGGACCTGCGGTATCTGACTCTCAATTCCGTAAGATTCAAGGACTTATTGAAAAGGGGATACAGGAAGGAGCTAAATTGGTTGTTGGGGGGCTCGGTCGTCCAGAAGGTCTAGATTCCGGCTATTATGTTCGCCCCACGGTTTTTTCCGAAGCCAATAATCAGATGGCTATAGCCCGTGAGGAAATATTCGGCCCGGTGCTTACCATGATCCCATATAACACTGTGGATGAGGCGATTGATATCGCAAATGACACTGCCTATGGTCTAGCGGGCTATGTCCAAAGCGGAGATATGGGGCATGCTCGCGACGTTGCATCCAAGATTCGTGCTGGTAATGTCGATATTAATGGAGCGTTCTGCGGATTTAATGCCCCGTTTGGGGGATATAAACAGTCTGGAAACGGGAGAGAGTGGGGCGGTCACGGATTTGAGGAATATTTGGAAGTCAAAGCTGTTGGAGGGTATGACGCTTAATTGAAGAAGACCGTCTGCAAAACAATGTGGTTGAAGCTCCAAGTAGGAGGTTATTGAATCCTTTCATTGACCGTTTTGGCAACAACTGTGTTTGCAACGCCCCTAAGATAATGCGTTAGCGCTCGCAACTGATCGTCTGAGATATCTGGGAAAGCGGGCATTCCCCGGTCGGTTCTAACACCATCTCTGACAACCGCGGCCAGTGCAGAATTCATGGCAGACAGTGTCAGTGGAGACGCTGGCAGGTAGGGTGCGACCCCGCCGGGTGCATCATAACCGTGACATTGCCAACAACCTTTTTGTTGATATATCGCTGCGCCTTCTTCTGCAAGACTTTTCTTGACGACGAAGTCTTGTTCAACCAAAGGTTCAGGATAGTATGGGAGGGGCTGTTTGGGGACATCCTCTTGTCCTGTCAGTGAGAAAGTAATAAGCCTTCGAGTATGAATTCCGTAAGACCAGCCAAGCGAGGAATTGGTGCTAGCACCATTAGCCCATCCGCCACCAAAACCGACAAGAAGGGAGATATACTGATTGCCGTCTACACTGTAGGTGATGGGAGGGGCAGAGATGCCAAGTCCCGCGTCATATTTCCAGACAATTTGACCATTTGAAGCATTATAGCCATAAAAGATCCCATCCGGGGCTCCCTGAAAGACTATACCTCCCGCTGTAACCATAGTTCCTGCGGCATAAGAAAGCTTTTGTGGGACTTCCCAGACGGCTTTTTGCTTAACTGGATCCCATGCCTGTAGGGAGCCGTCGTGGTCTCGCACCGGTGGAACAAACGAAAAATTTACTCCAAAACCCCAATCGAATGGTTTTAACGTCCAATCATCGGGAATGTCGGTATCGTCCAGGCCTATACCGGCATGCAGGGTGGGGAGATACACAAGTTTAGTGAGGGGGCTGAAGGACATCGCATGCCAGGTGTGCGCGCCACCGGGTCCTGGCATGATGAAGGCGCTGCTATTTTCATATCGCGCGCCCTCAACCTCGACGGGGCGACCAGTTTTTAAATCAATGTGACTAGCCCAATTTACATCGGCATACTTTTCAGCTGATATGAGTAGTCCGGTTTCTCGATTAATGACATAAAAAAATCCATTCTTCGGCGCATGCATCAGCGCTTTGACCGTTTTCCCTTCAATTTCGAGGTCAGCTAGAACGATGTCCATTGTCGAGTTATAGTCCCACTCCTCTCCCGGTGTTGTTTGATAGTGCCATAGATACTCTCCCGTATCAGGATCGAGAGCCACTATTGAGCAAAGGAACAAGTTATCTCCCCCACCGGGACTCCGTATTCTCTGGTTCCAAGGTGATCCATTGCCTGTGCCTATNTAAAGAACATCAAGTTCATCATCATAGGTATACCCATGCCAGACGTGCCCGCCGCCACCATGTTTCCACCATTCGCCCTTCCATGTCTCAGCAGCTATCTCCATCGCAGAGTTTTCAAAACCATCTTTGGGATTGCCTGGCACGATATAAAACCGCCAAGCCAGTTCTCCGGTCTCCGGTCTCCGTGTTATAGGCAGAAACATAACCTCGGGTCGGTCCCGTTTCGGTTCCGCCATTTCCTAATAAAACTTTTCCCTTAAAGGCTTTTGGATGCCCCGTAATCCATCTGGGTTCATTTTGGTCGAACGTGCGCGTCGACCAAACCTGTTTTCCTGTTTTGACATTCAGAGCGATAAGCCGTCCATCCCATGTGGACAAGAATAATTTATCGCCATAAATCGACAGTCCGCGATTGTGGACATAACCGACTTGCTTCCTACCAGCGATGGCCTTCCCGACCTTTGGGTCAAATGTCCAAATGATTTTTCCGCTTCTTGCGTCAACTGCTCGAATGATATTCATTGTTCCCACGAAGAACAGAACGCCCTCTGAAACTAGGGGTGTTGCCACCAAGCCGACGTCGCGTGGGAGATTTAAATACCATTCGACACCAAGATTAGAAACGGTTTTAAGATTGATCTGATCCAGAGGGCTGAAACGCTGTTCACTATGAGTTCGGCCATAGGCAAGCCAATCGGATATGTTAGTGTCATCAGAAATCTCTTTGTCGGTAATAAGCGGGAGCGCTTTTAAAAAAGGTGTAAATGCTCCGAGCACAAATACTAGAGACCGAATCAAGGATGAGACTCGAGGAAGTTGTTGACTCATCTAATTGGGCCCTCTGATAATTTATGTAATAGTCAAAGAATGTTCAGTCTAACGCGATCGCGGTTTTTCATCGCCCTATAAATTTGGGGTCAAGATGTTTCTCTGGCCACAGGAAATGAATACTGGAGCGTTTGATCTTCCACTCATCACCTTTTTTAATATAATCCTCATCGTAAACTGCGAACCAAAGAAAGGGATTTTCGTCAGGCTTTTTATCGGTGACGATGTCTAACAGATAAATTTGCCCCTGGGCGCTGTTTGGACCAGTAATCTTGACCTGATGACCCGTATTAGCATGCATTGACCAGAAAGCATCGTCCAAAGTATCCTTAAAAACAGCATTGAAATTTTCAGTAATTTGATTTTTTCCTTTCCAAACGCCATAAGGTCCAAATTCGCACAACGCCTCCTCATCAAAGAGATCATAAAATGCAGGAAGCTGGCGACTGTCCATTAGGTATGAATACTGCATTCTCAGAGTCTTAATTTTCTCTATCTCCAATAGGTTTCTTACTTCAACTAATTCTTGTTGATTCAATTGTTTAAGACCAGTCATATTTGANTTCTCCCATTGTCGTTTTTATAATTTTCGAAGCTTAGTCAATTGATAATCAAAATTTCCGTCCTCTGGATGATGCAGTTCTTAACCGCAATGCGTTAAGTTTGATGAACCCCTCGGCATCTGATTGATTATAAGCGCCCTCATCTTCCTCAAAGGTCGCGATGTTAGCGTCGAATAGACTATCGCCCTCAGACCTCCTTCCNACGACACTCACGCACCCTTTATACAGCTTGAGTCTAACTTCACCGTTAACCACTTTTTGCGTCGCATCTATTGCCGTTTGCAAGANCTGCCGTTCTGGTGCCCACCAGTAACCGTTGTAGATCAGTTCTGCATAGCGTGGCATTAATTCGTCTTTCAAATGCGCGACTTCTCTATCAAGTGTGAGCGACTCAATCGCTCTATGGGCTTTTAGCATTAGAGTTCCAGCAGGCGTCTCATAACAGCCCCTCGATTTCATTCCAACATACCTGTTCTCGACGATATCTGTCCGACCAATACCATTCCTGCCGGCGACAACGTTCAGTTTCTCGATCACGCTTGCGGGCGATAAGGGTACAGCATCCACTGCTGTTACGTCGCCCGACGTATACTTTAATGTTAGGTATGTAGGAGTATCTGGCGCATTTTTTGGGGACGTTGTCCAGCGCCACATTTCTTCTTCCGGTTCCTCCCAAGGATCCTCAAGGTTTCCTCCTTCATAGGATATATGCAGCAAGTTTGCATCCATAGAGTACGGAGATTTGTTGCCTCTCTTCATTTCCACCGGAATGTTGTGTGTTTTGCAATAGTTCATGAGTTTAACGCGCGAATTAAGGTTCCATTCACGCCACGGAGCGATAATTTTTATATCTGGGTTCAAAGCATAAGCACCAAGCTCGAAGCGCACTTGGTCATTGCCTTTGCCGGTAGCACCATGCGAGATGGCGTCTGCGCCAGTTTGCGTGGCAATCTCGATTAATCGCTTCGCAATTAATGGTCGGGCGATAGAGGTTCCAAGAAGATACTCACCTTCATAAATTGCGTTTGCCCGGAACATAGGGAAGACAAAATCTTGCGCATATTCCTCGCGGAGATCCTCAACGAAAATCTCCCGAACTCCCAATGATTCAGCCTTTGCACGGGCCGGTTCCACCTCTTCACCCTGACCAATATCAGCAGTGAACGTTACAACTTCACAACCATAATTCTCTTGAAGCCACCGAACAATGACAGAAGTATCTAAGCCTCCAGAGTAAGCTAAAACAATCTTTTTAACCGGTATCACTTGATGATAATCCTTCTTATTTACTTTAATTCCGGATCTTACCCTAATCGCGGTAGGGATTCACGGAAGTTGATTTTTCTCTAACCGGTGAGCATATTTCCCAGAGAAGTTGGTAAGATATGGCAGATGATTATTGAAGGTTCGAATCGACTTGATCAAAGGTGTAGTGCGCAATCACCCATCTGGCCTGAGTTGAAGAGGGAAGCATCCCCCGCAGGAGCTGGCCGACTCGCTGAGATGTACTTGGGGGATCAAGCGTGAGTTCTTCTGCATGCTCGGCACTTCGCTCAACTTGTTTTGATGCATAGCCGCAATGCGGGCAGACGGCATTAGGGGGTAGGGTTGGGGTTCTAAAACCGGCAACTAGTCGTTTTAGCCAAGAAAGTCCCCAATAATTTCTGACCGTGCCACAAAATTTGGTCTCTTGGAGGAGAGGTTTATTATTTGAATCGCCAAACAACCCCTCTATCGTGTTGCTATCGAAACTGCGGAGATGATAGCTGCGATTAAAAGCGCAAAAGCATTTAGGACACGAGATGAGTTCTGAGCGTATATTTTCTTGAAAAGGCACGCTGATTAAAACATGTTTTTTGGCTACCCTTGTAATTTCTCGAATGGCTTGTTCATAAATAGCTATTGGCAGATGCTCCAAAACTTCAAATGCGCATACCAAATCAAACTCATTATCCTTGAATGGGAGATTATCAGCTGAGGCTTCATATTTTTCGGTCTTTACGAGGCTTAAAGCTGATCTGCTCCGGTCGACGCCGCAAACTCTGCCAATCGGTTCTGTTCGAAGCATACTATTGACAAAGTGACCGTTTCCGCAGCCGACATCGAGTAGTGACGTTACTTCTTTTGCTATCAAGCTCTTAATTGCCCTCAATCGCTCAATTTCGTCTAACGAATGCTCGAATCCAGATGCCCAAATGCGGTCATTTTCATAGTATTGTTTGTCAGACATTGGGTTGCTCCTATCTTGGTGATACCAGACAAGTTGGGGCCTCGATCCCGACATTATAACCGCCCTGACCAAAGATAAGCTTGAATTTTTCCATCTATCATTTTGAAGCATACTAGGAAAGTGGATTTGTTTACTTGGACGAAAGGGATGCTTTTTTGTGATATCTTTGGACAGTCTGTAGGTCTATACATTTGAGCAGTTTGAAATCAGCAGGATGTTGAATAGTAAAAATCAGAAAGTTGCTTCAAAGGAGTGCGCTGAAGTTGCCATATAGGAACATGCGTAAGTCTTAACAACCTCAGAAAACGTGTGGGTCCTTATACACCGTAAAAATAATGAATCATGGTAAGACAACGAAAATTTTATTTTTTACTCGTAGTTATATTCAGCGCGGTTTCTTGCTCGATCGCGGGGTCTTGGGCATTTGAGAGAATAGATAACTATCTGATCAGATATTTCAATGAATACGCTAGTTTCTCGGCGGAACAACAAACTGAAATTGAGAGGGTCGCTAAGGACTATCAAAATTGGTTTGCCAAAAACGAACTGCCCAAAATTAAAACGATGCTTCTTAAAATGAAACAGATTCACAACGAAAATTCTGAAGAATTAACGTTACAAATATATGATTATGCGGTTGATTTATTTACAAAGACGGGTCTATTTTTTGAGATTCCTTTCATTGAATTTTCTAACACTCTTGATAAAGAGCAAATAATTGATATTGAGAAGTACTTTGCAGTCAATCATAGTGGACGGGAAAGTGAAATTGACGAAGATTCAGGAAACTACTCGGATCTAATATTGAAGAGATATATTGCTGGCTTTAAGAAGATCAAAATGAAGCTAACGGATAGCCAGATAAAAACGGTCGTAGAGGGCGCCAATGCCATGGATGACTTGAGATTACAATGGTTGTTTCATAGGAAAGATTGGACGGCAGGGTTGATGGCGTTGCTTTCTGAAGGAAGCGATCCGCTGTATGAGGTGAAATTGATCTCTCACTTGAGACAAATCAGTAGCTTAGGTGATAGTGAGTTTCGGTCTAAATTGAAGAAAAATCGTGAGATAAATATCGATATAATTGCTGAGATTTTTGGAGAAGCCTCTGAAACGCAACTCGCCAGTTTCAGAAAGAGATTAGATGTTTTTATTGCCTCAATAGACAGGATATTGGCGACAAGACCGGTCGAGGGCGAGGTTATTTGATTGGTATCAAAGGACTCAAAGCCAATGATTCGATAAAACGGTTGATCATGGTTAAACCAGCTTATTGACCTGACCCAATATTTCGTTTTGGACTTTATGACCCCCTGAAAGGGGCAACTTCGTTCCTCATTTAGGATCCTAAAGTCTTTTTGGGTTGGACATTGTGTTGTTTGTTAAGCTAGTCTTGTCCCCTATTACGTTCTGAATAAATGGAGTTCCCCTTATGGATAGACATAAAAACCTAGTTTTACATTTGATCCTTGTTTTCGGGTTGGTAAGTTGTGCAGACAATAAAAACGACGGTGTTTTGAAACTGGAGGATAAAAATATCGTAGAGGACAGCATAGAGACTGTCCAAACAGACCGTTTTTTTAATGAATTCTTGTCATGTACTCCGGGCTCTGATCATTCAGAGGAAAATCTCAAAACTATGATAGCTGAGTTTAATGCGCTAGCAATTTCGGATGAGATCGCTTGGATAGGTGGTTACGCTCCAGTTGAGGGAAAGAATCAAAATGCGAATTGGTGGTGGGAAATCCAGTGGACATCCCAGCAGGCGGCTGAATCAGGATGGGAAGAGTGGCGTGCGGACGAGGCAGGTCAGAGGTGGAGTGAGAAATTTACAGGTGTTTTAGACTGTGATGACAGTGAGATCTTTTCTTACACTACCCAATTTCCAGCGCCCGACACCATTGCTTTGGAAGATTGGGACAGCTTTGCAGCAGCCGAAATCGCATGCAACTTTAACGACGGTAAATCGAAAGTGGATCTCGATGCTAATGTTGCCGAGTTTGCCCATTGGTTGGAGAGTAACGGTACTGGCACGAGGTTCGCTTATGGGATCTATATGCCGATTGGAGAAGATCCGGCAGATTTTTACTGGTTCAACTGGCACCCCAATTTCGAGGCGATGGCTTCTGGAAATACCAATTGGGAAGCAAATGGCGCGGAGCTAGCAGCAAAACTCGCTGATACGGCTACTTGTGCGGACCCGAACATCTACACTGGCGCGGAATACTACGCTGCTGAGGAGAGCTAAAAATTGGTTGGAGACTTCTTCTAAGGATTCTTGAAGACTGACATTAGAAAACAGCGACGGTTAAACCTTCTTGCTGTGGGCTTGGGGGTTGATGCCAAGGCAAGTGGTTCCCAGAGACAATTACTTCATGAGTTTCTTTTTGGACGTCTTGTATTTGGTTGAATTATAGGAGCAATTGCAAAGTCAGAATGAAAATTATTTATTGATGGTGCCCAGGAGAGGACTTGAACCTCCACGCCCTTGCGGGCACTAGCACCTGAAGCTAGCGTGTCTACCAATTTCACCACCTGGGCTCAAAACGTCATAGTTGGAGAGAGATTTACCGGACTATAGATACCGCAAATATTTTTGTCAATTTGACACAGAAAAATCCTGATCCAAGAGGCCCTTTTGAATAATGTTTTCTCCTGACGATGAAAGATTGAACGAATGAAAGAATTAACATGTTTCAAAGCCTATGATATCCGAGGTCGCTTGTGCTCGGAACTGAACGAAAATATCGCCTATCGAATTGGTTGCGCTTACGCAACCTTCTTGAATGCCAAGGAGGTTGTCATCGGCGGCGACGTGAGAAAATCAAGTTCATCGCTAAAGCTTGCGTTAAGCGAGGGCATCAGAGATTCGGGAGTTGATGTCATAGACATTGGCTTAGTCGGTACTGAGGAAATATATTTTGCCACCTCTTTTCTG
>NZJL01000056.1 GCA_002692165.1 Porticoccaceae bacterium | reverse complement strand
TTGTCTATCTGTTCTGGAATCAGTTGCAGTTCTCTCAATTGGTATTTGTCTATGAAAGTCTCTCTTACAAAATTTGCTTCTTCGTATGATATTTTTATGTCTAAAGTCACCCTGACATACATATTTGGTTTAAGGTATTTTTCAGGATCTTCTAACAACTGTGATACTTTTATTGTAATGTATCTTGGCATGTCCGGCCAATTGATATACTTTGGTTTGCCACCCATCTCTATAATCATCATGCCTCTGTCGTCATCCCATGCATCAGCGTAGTTGTGCGGAAAAGCGTTTCCCATGTAGGTTACGTTTTTCATTACCTGCCTTTTGTGGAAATGTCCCGAGAACACCTGTCCACAACCTGCAAAGTGGTCTGTCTGTATGCCGCCTACGTCTGGCATTTCTACCATTGCATTCATCTTAAAGTAAGGCAATTCAAAATGCCCAAACACATATTGTTGTTTCATTTTCTGTATTTTTTTCCATTCGTCTCCCACTATCCATGGAATAAGTGCAACATCGTCTTCTACTATCCACTCATTTACGAGATGTATATTTGGAATATTTCTAATGAACTCCATAGAATTTATTTCTCTCTTTTCTCTGTAAAATAAATCATGATTGCCCATTAGTACATAAACTTTTTCAAACGCCTTGCCCAAACGTTCCATGTTAGAAACTGTGTAGTTCATTGTAGACACGTTTGTACTTGCTCTATGGTGATGCCAGTCCCCCAGGAATATGCAAGTCTCACATCCGTGTGCTTTGGCCTGCTCTATGAACCAATAAATGAATGCTTCGCAGTCGTCATTGTGTATACGGCTGTTGCCTTTCATTCCAAAGTGTATGTCAGTGAAACAGGCTACCTTGTTAAAGAATGCCATTGTTTACCATTTCTTCTTAACTATGGGTTTGTGTTTTGTCATGTCCACCTTCTTGTAATTTACTTCCTCAAAATCCTCTGAGTCCAGTGTGCCCTTTTTCTTCAGCACCTTGTTCAGTTTTTTTATTCCTGTCTTGTTCACAATCTTTGCCTCGCCGTGTGCGGCCTTCATTCTCTTCTTGTAAGAAGGACCCGAGGTCTCGTTCTCGTTCTGTCTAGTGAAGCTCGGCATCATGCCATTGAACTCCAGCAGGTCATCCCTGATTGCTTGATTCTTCTTTTCAATGTTCAAGATCCTAGTGAATGAATTTGTAATAGCGGCCGTGTAGTAGGCGAAAGGGTTGTCGGACTTGGATTCATCGAATTGCAATCCTATCTGTGACAGTTGCATAAGTGCTTGTGATTGCATTTCGTCGTTGTATGTATAACCTCTCCAATTCGCTCTTGTACCATATCTTTCACACAGTTTCATGTACATCATGGCCAGTTGGTTGGTCATCTTGCCATGGTCCGCGGAGAAGTGTCCGTTGCTCATGCCACCAACCCAGTGTGATTTGCCCACACATACTAACTTGCCCTTTTTGTCCAANCGGTAGTGCTGGAATGGTGGGAAGTTCACCTTGGCGTGGTGGTCCGCGGTCTGCTTGGGATTCTTCTTACGTGTGTCGTCCATTGGAATGTGATCAAACGTCATCACACGGAACACTAGGTCCGTCTTGTCGATCTTCCTTGGTGATACAGTGTAGTCTGCCAGTTTGATCTTCTTCATGCCCGCGGCCTTGGCCTGTTCCCATGCTTCCTGTGTGAGACGCTTGGCCTTGTTCTTCTTGGCCTCCGCTATGGATCGCACATTGACTTTCTTCAAAGCAGGAACAATAAGGTCATACTGTGAGTCCATGGGACTGATGTGCGAGCAATAGGTGTTCTTGCTGGCGTGTATCTGTGCCAGCAGATCTCGGTTGTTTAGGTATTTGACTCTCTTCATAAATTCCTTCTCTTTAATATAATGTAGAATGACCACAAACAGGTCGGTTGAATCGTGCCGCTAGAGTTATTAAGTGCGCCTAAAATTATGCCTATAAATACAGTTAAAGTATACGAAATTTTACAAGGAAAAGCAACCGAAATGGTACTCAGAGCAATAGGACAAGCAGTAAAGAAAGTGGCGGGCGGAGCCATAAATCGTACCCTATCAAGACTGATGGGTGCCGGTATTTCCACGGACTCCAGACTGGTGCAGGCACGTGCCAAATGGTCCGGCAGGAATGACAAGACCGACTGGCGGGTGAGACTACAGGTGCCAGATGCGTCACCTCTACAGAAATTTTTTGATTTCGACAAAAATCCTCTGTTGGCACCACTGGCAGACTCGCGAGGCATTTTCTGGCCATTGACACCGGCGGTAGTGATACAGTACTCAGCGAATTATAATACCATGGATCAGGTACACAGCAACTATCCACACTATGCTTACCAGAATTCACAGGTGGACCAGATGAACATCATAGGAGAGTTTCCAGTTCAGAACAGCGAGGACGCCAAGCACTGGGTGGCCACTGTTAATTTTTTACGTACTGCGACCAAGATGTTCTTCGGCAACGATGACGGTGATGGACTCAAAGGCAATCCACCACCTATCATGCACTTGTTCGGTTACGGTGATCACATGTTCAACAGGGTACCTGTGGTGATTAACTCATTCAACCTTGAACTGCGACCGGGTATTGATTACATATCCACGAAGCAGACCAACACACCGTACAAGCAGTTGCAGGGCGCCGACGCCGGCTTCTTCATGAACGCGGAGGGCGATTCACAGTCTTGGGCTCCGACCCTGTCCAACATATCTGTTCTGGTCACACCTATCTACTCGAGGGATTCGGTCAAGAACTTCTCAATGAAGAAATTCGTGCGCGGTGAGTTGAACGGCAAGGGAAGTAACGAGATAGGATTCATCTAATGGCCAAGTATTCAAACACATCACCTTACTTCGAAACAAGGGAGATAGCCGACTATTTGGATATTNTCAATCCTAGAACAATCACTGCTGAGCTGGATGATCAATCCTACACCATCGAACGAACTTATGCTTACAGGCCTGACCTGTTGGCCTATGACCTTTATGGAACTCCTAGGTTGTGGTGGGTGTTCGCTCAACGTAATCCGGATCAGATAGAAGATCCCATATATGATTTCAAACCAGGAGTGACTGTACAGTTGCCTAAGAAAGATAACCTGCTTAAAGATCTAGGAATTTAGATCATGCCACATCATTTTAACAAATCTGCACAACAGACGCAGTATGCAACAGCAGACGATGTCAACCCCAACAAATCCACCATAAACAAAACTAATGAGACATACGTAACCAACATATCGGATCCGAATATGTTGTTCGAGTTCGCCTCCTACAATACTCTATTCACACTTAGTGGTCTGGGTAAGAAGGATCTTGAGAACATCCAAACTCTGCTTAACAGCAAACCACACGANATTATTGCTAGGAGCGGGGGCATAGGTGCAACTGAGAATCAAGACAGGGCCGATATAAATGTTGAAAACAAAAAAATTATTGACGGCAATGAACGATTGAAAGGCGCCGTTGACAAAAGCAGAAATGTGCTGGGTATGAACAGAGATATGTACATCAAGAGCGTTACCATGAATTCCGTTCCTGGCTTGAATGAAAAACGTAGGCTTACTTCAGTCACTGACATAACCATGGAGATAGTTGAGCCCTACGGCATCACACTCCTTGAGAGGATACGAGGAGCGGCAATAAACAATAATTATCTGGATCACTTGGACGCACCCTACCTGCTCACAGTGGAGTTCCGTGGATTTGATGAGCAGTCGCGTGTTATAAATGAGTTCGGTAAGGGCGCCACTAAGCGTGTAATACCTATCAAGATTATAGACATGCAGATGGACGTCAACCAGGGAGGCACCATATACACAGTAAAGGCAATCCCATACAACGAATTTGCGTTCGTCAATACGTACACAGAGTTGAAAACTTCGGGCAGTCTATACCCACAAGGCAAGACTGTGGTGGATGTTCTTAAGGCGCTAGAGGACCTATTGAACCAAGGGGCAGAGGATGATCGAACAGCAGGCAAAATTGGCATACCGGATAGATATCAGATTTCCATACACGAAGATCTAAATCCTGAGAAACCTTTTTCCACGGGCAATCTGGACCAAACCGGAATGTTCGCACAAAATCGGCAGACAGGTAATGCAGTGGACACGGGAGACGTACCGGTGGAATACATGAAGGTCAACAGCGGCAATAACATCGTCAAGATACTGGAAGAGATTATGAAGGGCCATCCTGACTTCACAGAAAACAAACTCAAAGATTTTAGGCAGAAAGCATCTAGGGAGTTGGGTCAAGCACAATTCAAGGGTGGCGCACAGGCGGTGTTGGAACAGGCGGAAAATTTTTATTTCAAATACTTCAGGATAAAATCCAGTGTCATACCCAATGACGAAGATTTTGATTTGAAACGTGCCACGAATCCTAAAATAATAAAGTTTACCGTAGAGCCTTACAAGATACACGCATACTCACTTGCATTACCGGGCATTAGCACAGGAAAGAACTTTAAGAACTTCGTGTTTAAGTCCTATAACTACATATTCACGGGAGATAACGTGGATGTTCTGGACCTTAACATAAACTATAGAGTTGCATACTTCCAAGGGCGATTGAAAGATGTGCAGGCAACCAACACCAGAAAGAACACAGTAGAGAATGTCCGGGGTCAGCCCACGGGAGGAACAACGGCCATAGATCATTTTGGCGATGGCAATTTACTGCTTAAAACCGAAACAACGAATTTTTCCAGCCCGGGCACAGGCAAGACAGGAGGCACGCCCACAGAATTGGATGCGTTCTTGGACACACTCACACACCCACTGGCTGACATGGTCAACATCAGAATGGAGATACTTGGTGATCCCGCATACTTGGGACAAAGTCAGTTCATACCAGCGAATCCTCAGTTTTCTGGAACGAAGAGAATACACACGGATAAAGACATGGACTATTGGCAGAATGCAAGAAACAGTATATGGAATGATCAGTTGCGTTGTTACAATTCAGACGTGGCGGAACCTATTGTTCTATTGAACTTCAGGATGCCCACAGACCTCAACGACAGAACTGGAGTGTATGACCTACAGAGCGATCAATCGGCGGAGTTCAGCGGTCTGTACAGAGTAATCATGGTAGAACATAATTTCACGGACGGCAAATACACCAACGTGCTACAGATGACAAGATTTAACAATCAAGGAGTGACTATATCGAACCCCGTGCCCACGTCAGTCGTAGTATCAAAAGACGGCACCACATCCGAAGTAAAAACATCAAGTGAGGCACAGACACTCGTTACCGAACTGCAGGGAGTGTACAAGGATGTAAGTAACATAGGAAGAAAGTTTACCGATTTGATTTCAAAAATAAAAGGATTTTTTAGTTAATGGCACAGAGTGATTACTTAAAGGGACACGCATCGACATCCAAACCGTCGGGCAGTAACTTCAACCAGGAATGGACGTCAACCAACCCAGGACCGTACCTGGGCATAGTGAAAGGCAACAAGGATCCCGCAAGGATGGGACGCCTCAAGGTGTTCATACCCAGCCTAGTTAAGACAGACAATCCAACTGAAAAACAGTTGATAACCTGTGATTACCTGTCACCGTTCTATGGTGCCAAGGGAGAACAGTACGCCAACGGTGCGTCGAGGGACTACACGGACTCACAGCATTCGTATGGTTTCTGGGCCGTGCCACCTGACCTAGACACGAATGTTTTAGTGATATTCGCCGAGGGCAAGATGGACCAGGCATACTGGATAGGCTGTGTGCAGGACCCATACACCAATCACATGACACCGGGCATAGCGGCCAGCGCCAACACCTGGGACAAGACCACAGGCGAACAGGAAGGACCACCAGGCACACAACAGACAGTCATCGACAAGCAAAAGGAATATGGAACCAAGACGGTGCCGGCAGGAGAACTCAACAGGAACACTCCGGGCGCACTGGTCAACGGCAACTACGAGTCAACACCCAAACCAATACACCCCTTCGCTGATGTGTTGCTGAAACAGGGATTGATAGCAGATCCGATCAGGGGTACGACCACGTCATCGGCCAGGAGGGAAACTCCCAGCCAGGTCTTTGGGATATCCACACCGGGTCGCAAGGACACAGGCACACCGAAGCAGAAGGTTGGAGCCAAGGACTCCGAGGCCACGGACTATGTCACGAGGACATCAGGACACACTTTCGTCATGGACGACGGTGCCACAGATGGCACAAACCAACTCACGAGGTTGAGGACGGCAAGCGGACATCAACTGTTGATGCACGACACCGAGGGCGTGGTTTACATAGGCAATGGTTCTGGAAATGCCTACATCGAGATGCAGAGCAATGGCAGGATAGACATCTATTCCGGCATTGGTGGCATCAACATGAGGACGGAGGGAGACTTCAACCTACACTCAGATTCAAACATCAACATGCACGCCAACGGACAGGTGAGATTCAGTTCTGCCAAGGAAATGATACATTCCGCTGACCTTCTATTGAACCTCGGAGAGAAAGGTATACTGAACAGTTCGCAGGCAGGATCNNTNAGGGACTACGCCAGGGACGGCATATCATCATTCACGAGTGGCACACAGTTGCACGGTGCTGGAGGACAGATTCACCTAGCGGGATCACAGGTCCACTTCAACTCCACCAGCGCGAGCCCAACGTGGGGGCCAAATTGGCTCACACCGGAAAAGGCTGGCATACAGATCAGGGACGAGGGAGATGTTGAGCTGGCGCAGAAGGGAATCAAACCTCTGGAGAGTTTCACTAGGAAAACAAAAACCACCGTGCATAGATTTGTGACGCATGAACCAATGTTCAGAGCAAGTGTGATAGGTAGCGACGGCATAATTCCTATCGACAGTGACGACAAGAAAAGACATAGTCAATTAAAAAACACGCCTGGCACAGCAGAATTCTTAAANGATCAAAATAGGTTCAGCACAAACAGTGCCATCAGAGATGCGCAGTATCAAGCGGACGCGTTAGAATATGTGAAACAGAAGATGGGGTCAAGCACCGATGCCACCAAGGCCAAACGACTACTGACCGATTTTGGGACCAAGTACAACGACATCTACGGNATCNCAGGCAAGGTTGATTTACCTTTTGACATCAAGGACAGCATATCAGAGAAGATCAAAGGATTTGAATTCAACACAGATGTTAAGAATCTGACATCGAGTCTAACGTCACAGGTGGTGGAGTCGTTCACGGGCAAGAGCACGGAACTGTTCAAGGACAACGTTTTCGTCAATGCGGCTGGAAAATTATTCACACTGGGCAACAATAAATCGACAAACGTTTTGGATGAATTCGGCACAAGCGGAAACGTATATGGCAACAATACTCTATCTGGAATTTCAGAAAACATAAATTTGGCCAACAACGCCTTGAACTCTGTTCAAGGTCTCACAAAGAATCTTTCAGCGGGCAACATAGTGCCAAGCATATCCAACCTAAGCAGTATAACTCAGACGTATTCGAGTGTTGTTGGGGGCAAGATAGTGGGCATGAATCAGGTCAAGAGTCTGGCCAGCAAGGCGGGACTGTTCAACGCCAGGGACGCTTCCAGAATGGGACAGAGCTTCCTACAGAACGTGGGAGTGAATCTATCCAGTAAGATAGGTGCCATAGGTGGCGCGGTCAAGACCTTTTTCAGTGGATTCAAATTCAGTGACCACAGATTGAAGCAAGATATAAGATTAGTTGGCAAGTCGCCCTCGGGCATCAACATTTATTCGTTTAAATACAAGCAGTTGCCTGGTAGGTACATAGGAGTTATGGCACAAGAAGTACCTTGGGCAAGGCACATGACAGACACTGGATATTATGCTGTTGATTACACAAAGGTGGATGTTGAATTTAGGAGGTTACATTAATGGCATACGGAAGCGGTGGTGGTAGCAGTGGAGGCGGATCCGGAGGTGGATTGACTAACAAATCAGTTACCTTCAAAGGTTTCAGCTCACGTGAGGACAAGCAGAACTTCAAACTGTATGATTTCGAGGTGGCCAAGCAGGACCTTATTAATAGGCTTTCCGTAAGGAAAGGTGAACGTGTAGAGAATCCGGAATTTGGCACGATCATTTATGATGCAATATTCGAGCCTTTCACAGAAGCACTTAAGGCAACGATAGTTGAAGATGTGACCGCAAATCTTAACGCTGATCCACGGATATCCACAGAGGAAATACTGGTCACAGAAGCAGACAAGGGCATAGCCATACAGGCCACAATAACCTATGTGCCCCTGAACATTACCGAGAAACTTAGGTTCAATTTCGACGAAAACTCACTTCTTCGTCTATCTTAATAAGCGCATATTTCCTCGCATATAAATACCGTTGTATACACAATGGCCACAACAGACAGACAGAACAGATTACTGGTAGCCGAGGATTGGCGTAAGATCTATCAGGCTTTCCAACAGGCGGATTTCAAAAGTTACGACTTTGAAACACTTCGTAGGACCATGGTGGCCTACCTCCAAGAGAATTACCCAGATGATTTTAATGATTTCGTTGAGAGTTCGGAATACGTTGCCCTCATTGATCTCATAGCCTACATAGCTCAGGCATTATCATTCAGGGTTGACCTCAACGCAAGGGAGAATTTCTTGGAAACAGCCGAGAGGAGAAATTCTGTCCTAAGACTAGCTAGGCTTATAAACTACAATGCCAAGCGTAACCTACCTGCCACAGGATTACTAAAAGTAGATTCTATATCTACAACACAGAACGTCAATGACAGTTCAGGTACGAACCTTGCCAACCAGACAATAATCTGGAATGATTCTGCCAATTCAAACTATAGGGAACAGTTCATTGCAATAATGAATGTGGCTAATCAGACAGGACAACTATTCGGCAATCCTAGGGAATCGAATAAGATCGGAGGAGTGGATACAGAAGTCTACACCTTAAGTTCCAATCAACTTGACCTACCCATATTCACATTCAGCAAGAGTATTGGAGGCACTACCAGACGTTTTGAAATAGTTCCAAGCACTATAAATGATTCAGATTCGATATATGAGTCTTCACCAGTGCCCGGCACTGGACTAACGTACACATTCAGGAACGACGGTTCCGGAGACAGCAGTAACAAAACGGGATTCTTTGTGTTATTCAAACAAGGAACCCTTGAGAGACAAGAATTCACAGTGGACACTGCAATAACAAATTATGTAAAAAGTTTTGATAATTCCAACATCAACAACTCGGATGTTTGGTTGTACAAACTTGACCAATTTGGACAGATAGCAGAACAGTGGACCAAGGTACCGTCTCTATCCGGCAACAACGCAATCTANAATTCTTTATCCAAGGACATAAGGAACATATACAATGTTGTCACAAAAAATAATGACGCTATAGATCTTGTGTTTGGGGATGGAAATTTTTCTAATTTGCCACTAGGTTCTTTCAGGACATACTACAGAACCAGTGATAACGCCAAATACGCTATACAACCCTCAGACATGCAAGGGATATCATTGTCTGTACCATACCTAGATTCCAATGGATCCCAACAGACGTTGACAATGTCGGTAAGTTTAAAACAATCGGTATACAACTCGGCCGCAACGGAATCTAACGATTCCATTAGGGAGAAGGCCGGACAGGTATACTACTCGCAGAACAGGATGATCACAGCAGAAGACTACCAAGTGGTTCCGCTTTCGGCGTCACAAGAGATAGTAAAAGTTAGGTCAGTGAACAGATCTGCTTCGGGCATAAGCAGGGCAAAAGAGATACTGNATCCAACAGGAGCCTACTCAAATGTTTCGGTGTTCGCGGAGGATGGCATGCTCTACAGGGAGGAAACAACTCCAACTTTCACGTTCACTTTCAACAACAGGAGTGACATACAGTCTGTGATAGACCTATCGGTCGAGACAAAATTAAAAGAGGCATACTCCAGACAGTTCTACTATGACAAGTATGATGTCAAGAGTTTGGCATCTTTGACAGCGACATGGAATTCTTCAACAACTACGACAAATACCAACACCGGATACTTCACATCGGGCGGCGCACTGGCGATCGGAAATTCGGCAACATCTAATTTAAAGTACGCCAAGGAAGGGGCATTGATAAAATTCACATCACCAGACACCAGGGAGTTCTTGAATGGAACACTAGTGACGTCAGGCACAGACAACGCCGAAGACAGGAGTTGGGCCAAAATATCAGACGTCGTGGGAGATGGTTCCAACAGTGGACAGGGCAATCTTTCAACGGGAGTGGGACCTATCACGCTTAATGACATCATACCAAATGGTGCTGTTTTGAACGCGGTGATCCCGAATTTCACAACCGGTTTTTCAACTGTGTTAGAAGCGGACATCATAGACAGGATAGAGGCATATGAGGATTTCGGACTGAGATATGATGTAGACAACGAGGAGTGGAGGGTGATAACCACCACGAACCTCAGCACCAGTACTGTGTTCAGTCTCGCCCACACGGGTAGTACAGCAGGAACCAATCTAGACGCTAGTTGGTGGTTCCGATTCACCAATGATGGCAACACCTACACGGCAACGTACAGGAAACTTGAGTACATTTTTGAATCAGAGGCGCAGAACAAGTTCCACTACGATGTTGAAGAAAGAATTTATGACTACACCACAGGTAATGTGGTCAAAGACACGGTCAAGATACTGAAGACCAACTCTATAGTGTCTACTGGTAACTCTATAGGTTATCCACTGACATGGCAGGTGACAGACACCGTGACGGAGGCGGACGGGTTCCAAGACAACAGGAAGATCAAAGTAGGTTTCTTTGACAGCGACGACGACGGCGTTGTTGACAATCCAGAACTATTTGATATCTTTGTGGAACCAGACACGTCGGTATCCAGCAAGTTCGTGTTCTTTGAGAAATACATATCATATGACAGTATAGACAGGTACAGACCTTACGCGGCATCAAACTTCATTGTGACAGAAAATGAGTCAGACATCAATCTCATCACCACTACCTACACTGATGGTCAATTGTTTTATTTCTACGCTGATACTGAAAATGTTATAAAAAAATACAGCGCAACCACTTCCACTTTGACTGCAACCACTGACTACACAGCAAGTCGAGGTAGGAGTTCTATTGACTTCCAATACAAACATCATGCTGGACAAGAGACCAGAATAGACCCAAGCGTGAGTAACATAGTCGACATATACTTGCTTGAGAGGACCTATGACAACCTGTTCAGGATCTGGTTGCAGGACGGAGGAGTGAAACCCACACCATCTACATCGGATCAGTTGCGCATAAACTATTCAGGCGTTTTGAATCCATTGAAGTCACTGTCTGATCAGATAGTGTATCATCCGGTCAAGTACAAGATATTATTTGGTACAGGTGCTGATGAGAATCTACAAGCCACATTCAAAGTGGTTAAAAATACTAAGACCAATGTGACAGACGCCGTGATCAAGACCAGGGTGATAGCCGCTATAAACGAATTCTTCGCACTGGACAACTGGGATTTCGGAGACACTTTTTATTTCACAGAATTGGCCGCATATGTACACAACCAATTGGCGCCAGACCTACTCACAGTAGTCATAGTGCCTAACGGATCAGGACAGGGTTTTGGGTCCTTGTTCCAGATCAACTCAGCGGCAGACGAGATTTTCATTAGTGGGGCCACCGTTGATGATGTTACAATTATAACTGCGCTTGGAGCCAACCAGCTCGAGGCTTCCGGTACAGTCGTGACATCTACATCAACTGCCACTACCAACACCACGACAGGATCAGCGGTATCAGGCTCTACTACAACAGGTTCCGGTTCAAGCACCGGCAGTAGTGGGTCAGGATACTAATGGCAGACGATCCAATAAACGCTTTAACAAACAATGAAGTTGTCAAGCAAGGCAACAACGAGTACAGACGTACAGTACAGCACTTGCCAGCGTTCTACAGGACGGACGCAAACCAGAGATTCCTTGCCAGCACACTAGATCCCTTAGTACAGAAAGGACAACTAGAGAGACTGGACGGATTCATAGGAAGGCAGGATGCCTACACTAGACAGGTCACAGACAGGTACCTGGGTGCCACCAGCAGAGACAGATTTGCATATCAGTTAGAACCAGCGGTCACTTACACAGACAGAGACACAACTTCAGTTAACCCAGAAGATCAAGTCAAGTTCACGGGCACATACGACGACTACATCAATCAGATTAGGTACCTGGGAGGCAAGGTCAATAATCACGACAGGCTGAACAAGCAGACCGTGTACAGTTGGAACCCAGCGGTGGACTTTGACAAATTGGTCAACTATAGGGAATACTATTGGCTGTCTAATGGACCCAGTGCTATAGAGATAGATTCTGTTGGTCCCAGCGCAGTAGCGGAGTACACAGTGGAAGCACTACCGGATGATGGATCATCGGGCAGTGCATACACGTTCGAGCATTTAGAGAATGAAAGAAATCCAGAATTGACCATCTGGAGGGGCAACACTTACAAGTTTAATGTGGAAGCGCAGGGCCATCCTTTCTACATCATGACCGAGCCCAGCAGGGACGGTGTTGGTGCAGACGGATCAAGTTCAGTTCTCTACACTTCAGGTGTCACCAACAACGGTGCTGATCAAGGCACAGTGACGTTTGTTGTACCAGATGGTGCACCTAACACTTTATATTATCAGTGTGGTCACCATGACGGCATGTACGGAATACTGCACGTGAGGACGATCACGTCCACATCGCAGATCACACCAGCAGATGACATAATTGGCGTCAAGAATTACAAGTTGAGAACACTCAATCTGTCAAATGGCATGAAAATCAAGTTCACGTCGAGCAAGGTCCCTGCTGAGTATCGCGGCAAGGAGTACTATGTGGAGGGTGTGGGCGATGCCATAACACTCACAGACACCGCTGTGCTCCAAACGCCAGAAAACTACGCCGCGGACGGTGTGCCTGTGGACAAGGACTACATTACCATCAAGCGTAGCTCACTGGACCACAACGCCTGGTCGAGGTACAACAGATGGTTTCACAGGTCCGTGATCGAGAAGGCCGCACAGGTCAATGGCACCGCCACTGTGTTGGATGAGACTGACAGGGCCAAGAGACCAATTATAGAATTCGATTCCGGACTGTCACTTTACAACTCGGGCACAGTGGCCAAAAATCCTGTGGATCTCTTCGACACCACAACCAGAGACGCATTCAGTCAAGTTTCTGGACAGTTTGGATACATCTGTGACGAGACTGCTATAACTGACGGCATGAGGATAATATTTTCGGCGGACACCGATCCGTTGGTCAGGAGCAAGATCTACGTGGCCAACTTCGTTGACGCTGGAGATTCAACGGTGCTGTCGTTGACTTTGATCGAGGACACCAACGGCACGGCACTGGACAAAGACACAGTTTTCGTCAAGAATGGTGTTAACAACAAAGGCAAGTCCTACTACTATGATGCCGCTTCTACCACATGGAAGACCACTCAACAGAAGACAGCGTTGAATCAACAGCCGTTGTTCAACATGTACGACAACAACCACACCAGTTTCGCCGACACTACAACCTATCCCAACTCATCATTCACGGGAGCGAGTGGGTTGAAATATTCGATCAGTGACACCGCCACAGTGGACACGGTGCTGGGCATAAGGGTCAAGTACAACACAATCAACAACGTGGGAGACATGGTATTCGAGTCAGATCACACGTCAGGTACGTTTACGTACCAGCAAGACGGCAAGACAGTGACAAAGAGCCTGGCGGAAGGACANCTACACTACACCACGGGCAGGACCACGCACAACTCCAAGAGCGCATGGATCAAGCGTGTCAACGAGAGCCGTCAGAGAGTCATTAGGACGCACATCGTAGACGAAACCGAAAAGAGATTGTTTCCAATAGATTTCTACGCCAACTCCGCCTCACTCACAGACCTTGAACTTTCAGTAACGGTTAACGGAGTAAGGCAAACACTTACAACAGACTACACGTTGGTAAACGGAACGACAAACAGGTACGTGAGATTCGTCAAAGAACTCAAAGTCAACGACCAGATCAGGATGGCTGGATACAGCATTGCCGTCAAGGTCGCTGGTAAGGGAATATACGAGGTTCCTGAGAATCTTAGCACAAACAGTCTCAACCAGACATCGGGTGAATTCACCTATGGACAGATATTAAAACACGTCACCGACATATTTGACAAGAGCACCGATCTCACGGGCACNATACCAGGGAGCACCAATCTTAGGGACAACCCAGATGTGAGGTTACAAGGTGGAACCATACACCAGCACGAGGCACCGCTGGTACCAGTGATATTCAATCTAGTGGACCAGGAGGCCAATGCGATTACGGCCATGGAATATGTGAACCTAGAATACGAGAAATGGTACAACGCATTTCTTACACAGGCCACTGGCACAGCATACGAGGGCGTGGCCGCTGACAGGGTGGACGAGATCATATCTGCCATCAACCAAGGCAAGAACAGTACCTTCCCGTTCTACTACGAGGACATGGTGGGTTGGGGCGAAAATGTGTCAACCAGGACTCATACGGTACAGGGCTCGTCACAGACCGAGTACGCTTTGGATTCACAGCACAGCATTACTACCCCGAGTAACAGGGCGGTGTATGTTTACCTCAATGACACACAATTGACATTAGGGACGGATTACACTTTTAGCACTGTTGATGACAGCATAACCATATCTAAGGCACTCGCAGTGGGAGACAGGATTGTGATCAAAGATTATGCTGACACAACCGGAAGTTACATGCCTCCTAGCCCGACAAAACTGGGCATGTATCCAAAGTTTAAACCTGAAAACTTTACCGATGACACCTACACCACAAGCACAGCAGTCATAAGGCGTCATGACGGATCTATTATAAAAGCCTACGGAGACGAGCGTGATGACCTGATACTGGAGTTGGAGAAGAGGATCTACAACAACATCAAGGTAACGTATGACTCTTCATTGCTTGATCTATCGGATGTGATGCCAAGCGCGTTCACAACCACAGATTACACACTTACTGAAATAAACGACATCATGGGCACGGATTTCTACGTCTGGGCGGGCAGGAACAAAGTACAATACATCAACAACACTTCCTTCTCTGAGGGCTCGCCATTCACTTACAACTATGCTAATTCAACAGGTAGGCTAACAGGTGCCAAACTACCAGGACACTGGCGGGCGATCTACAAGTACCTCTACGACACGGACGCACCGCACACACGTCCATGGGAGATGTTGGGCCATTCAGAGAAACCAAGCACGTGGGATAACACNTACGGACCAGCACCTTACACTTCTGGTAATGACATCCTATGGAACGCGGTTGCCACAGCGCCGGGCAGGTACGGTAAGCCAGGCATAGCAAACTACCTACCAGTGGACGCTTCGGGTAACCTACTAGATCCCATAGCGGCGGGATTGATAGACGACTTCAACATACCAGGCAGGAGACAGCCCTGGAAGTTTGGCGATCAAGCACCAGCAGAAACGGCCTGGAGACGATCATCGTCATATCCATTCACTGTTGTCAAGACACTGGCAATAACTAAACCAGCCAAGTTCTTCAACAACTATTTTGACGTATCAAGGTTGTCGACCAACGTGGCGGATAATCAGATATACACAGACACCGGTGTAAGGAAAAGACTTTCTACAGCCAAGTACCATCTCGAGACACTCACAAACAATGATACAGGAGTCACCACAAGGTATCAGACTGCGGGTTATCAAGTGTACACAGTTAACCATCTGGTGGCGAAGAACCTAGACCCAGTCATGTACTACTACGACAAGATGAAGTCTTTGAATGTGCAGTTGGCCTACAAGTTAGGAGGATTTACGGACAAGGAAAACATCAAGGTGTTAACGGATTCTATTTCACCTGGTTCCACNGCGGGGTCAAAATTCATACCGGACGANAACTACAAGATACTTTTCAGGACATCAAATCCGGTAGAGAGTTTCCAGTACTCAGGTGTGCTTATAGAGAAGAACACAGATTTTAGCGAGGACGGTTCGACTCTGTTTGGTGGCTACAAGGTGTTAGGCTATTCCACGACAAAACCTTTCTTCAAGTTCAATTATCCGTACAAGACCACTGCCGCTAACACCATATCAGTGGAGGGTTCAGTGGTGGTGTCACAGTACAGCACCTTCCAGGAAACGGAACAGACCATACCTTATGGCTACGTGTTCAGCACTATACAGGACGTGGTGGACTTCCTGTTCGGATACGGATACTATTTAGAGCAACAAGGTTTTAGATTTAACAAATATTCAAACGAAATTAAAGAAACATTAAATTGGCAAAATGCAGTGCGAGAGTTTTTGTTTTGGACAACTCAAGAATGGTCACCAGGATCCGCGATAACGGTTTCACCGGCCGCCGATGGGTTTGAGCTAGACACCAACAACAGCATAGTTGGCAAATTGCGAAACCTATCAGGCGATTACAGCCTTCTGGACGCGGGTGGTAGGAAGATAGATATCAGAGAAATCAGCACCAAGCGTGTGGGTAAGACTTTTGATCTAACCCTCAAATCTACCGATGTTGGACTATACAACATCGCACTTAACACTGTGCAGAAGGAACATGTGCTGATATTCGACAACAGCACGGTGTTCTCGGACATAATTTACGAACCGTTTACAGGATTTAGACAGCAGAGGTTGAAAATCGTTGGATGGAAGACAGCGGGATGGAACGGTGACTACTACGCTCCAGGCTTCGTGTTCGACGCCGCACAGGTCACATACTGGACGACAAACACAGAATACAGAATCGGTGATTCTGTGGAATACCAAGGCAAGTTCTACGTGGCCAAGGCGAATCACAGCGCAGACAAAGAGTTTGATTTCACGAATTGGACACTGAAATCTGAAAAACCAGCGCCACAGTTGATACCCAACTTTGATTACAAGATATCACAGTTCAATGATTTCTACAATCTCGAGACCAATAACTTTGATGAGTCACAACAACAGTTGGCACAGAGGTTGATTGGATACCAGAGTAGAGATTACCTAGAAAACCTGTTTGTCAATGATGTGTCACAGTACAAGTTCTACCAAGGGTACATTAGGGAGAAAGGCACAAAGGCCGCGATTGACAAACTGCTCAAGGCCAAGTACGAGAACTCCGACATAGAGCTGGACATGTATCCCGAATGGATGATAAGGACTGGTGTATTTGGTAATGTTGACTCAAAGGAGAAAATACAGATCACACTGGCAGAGGAATCGGTCAGCGCCGATCCACTGAGCATCGAGCTCCAGGACAATCCAGCGGAAAGCAAGGAATACACGAGATCACTGGCTGTGCCCATGGATCAATTATACAGCAAACCTGCTGAGTACACCGCGAGCAACACTTTCTCTAGATTGGACTACAGCCAAGCGGGAGTGGACAGGGATCAAGCACAGATATACAAGACCGCGGGATATCCGCAACTTAACCAGGTACAACACACTGCTTTTGACATATCGGATCTTTTAAATCTAGATGTCAACTCCATCACTAATAACGATTTAATATGGGTCGCCAACAAACAGAACAATGACTGGGAAGTGTTCAGGCTAACCAGTGCCGGCATCAAGATAGATCAGCTCAGCACATCGGAGAACGCTACAAAACTATTGATACAGTTCACGGGTTCACATGGACTTTCCGCTGGCACCAACACCACGGAGGCCGATTATTTTGCGATTTCAAACAGCGAATCGACAACATTGAACAGGGTGTTCCAAGTTTCAAGCGTGCCAGATCACAAGACAGTAATAGTGGACTACGAAGATAATGTTAATTTTATACCAACACTGGCGGACGGTTCCACGGCTGACAGTTACGGCAATGTGTACAAATTCATTTCAGTGAGATTGGGTTCGATGGACAACGTCAACGACAGGTTGGATTACTCGGTTTACCGAGATAAGGACGATGACAGACAGGTAAAACTTGAGGGAGACAAAGTGTTCGCGGATGCGGACAGCACGGGACTGTGGAGGGTGTACGAGAAACAAGATCCATACACACAACTCAGACTGCTTTCACCTAACGATGCCGATAATAATCAGGACTTTGGCTACAGGGTGGTTGCACGTAATGACGGAAGGACTGCCGTGGTATCAGCTCCGGGCAAGGGACAGGGTGAACTTCACTTCTTGTTTAGGAACAGTCATAACGCTGGCACACAGTACTCGGTACAGGCCACCGCCACAATGACAGACAACAACGACAACACCAGCAGGCTGGGTGAGTCATTGTCTATAAGCTCAGATGAGAACTTCGTGGTCGCAGGCGCACCATATAACAACACAGTCGGCTCTGATGGAAGCACAAGATTCTCAGATGCAGGTCTGGCGAAGATCTACATTTGGTCTCCTGACACTTTCAAATATGGTATCTTGAACACTATCAATCCACCAGTAGAGTCAGCGTCACAGAATTTTGGTTGGGCACACAAGATAGCGGAACCCACAGAGGCGTCTACTAGGAGCACCAACAGGAAATACCTTTTCGTTTCAGCACCAGGACACAACAATGACACCGGTCGTGTGTACTTGTACACTTGGGGGGTTGGCAGTGATGAATCCACNTATGACACATGGACGAAAGACCTTGTGATCAACCCACCTGCAGGTGGATCTGGCCAGAGGTTTGGTCATAGATTAGAAGCCAATGACAATGGGGATATTTTAGCGATAAGTTCACTGGCCCCAGGCAACGCAGGAAAGGTGGAGATATTCGTGAGGACGTCACAAGCAAACGACGACAGCACCATCAATTCATTCACACTGGTACAGACGCTTACAGGCGTGAACCAGGACGGTTCAACCTTGAACACCTCGTTCGGTGATTCCATAGCGATGAGCAAGGATGGGACGACACTGGCCATAGGGGCACCGGGTTTCGACGCCACGGATCAAGCCGACGCGGGCGTGGTATACATCTACAAATGGAATCGTGATGGTTCCACAAACACTTACACATTAGATCAAACGATAAACGAGCCTGGCGACATATCAGATGCCAAATTTGGCACTGAGCTATCAATAAACCAGACAGGCACTAGACTGATTATAGGTGCGGCCAAATCGGCCAATCCTAGGACAATGAAATTCGACTCGGGCGAGACCACGTTTGACCTACAGGACACCAACGTGGTGGATCTCAACGCTGAATCGGGCGCCGCATACACTGCCACGGTATACAACACCAAGTTCGTGTTGGATGACAGACTGATAACAGACAACGTGTCAGAGAATGATGACTACGGTAGAGGTGTTTGCATCGTGGACAACAACGTGTTCGTTGGCGCACCAAAGGATGAAGGCAACACAGGATTGACCAACGATGGTGCAGTGTACGCCTATGACGCCACGGTAGAAGGAGAGTACGCGTGGAAGGCCATAGCCACAGAAGAAGCACTAATAGACACAGCCAAACTGGGACAGGTGTTTAATTTTGATAACAGCACGAAGCAGATCAGAGACTATTATAACCTCTATGACCCGGTCAAAGGTAAGATACTGGGCGTAGCGGACAGGGAGATCAACATCAAGTCTCCATGGGATCCAGCAGTGTACAACACAGGCGAGGATGTTAACACTAAGATGCCATGGGCCGCAAATCATATTGGAGAGGTATGGTGGAATCTTTCCACGGTGAAATGGATTTGGTACGAGCAGGATACACAGGAATACAAGATAAACAACTGGGGTAAAACGTTTCCGGGATCTAGCATCGACATCTATGAGTGGACAGAGTCCAGACTCACACCCACTGAATGGAACTTACTAACCGGCACACAGGATGGAGTGTCGGCGACGGTAACAGGAACAGCATTAGATAAATTTACAGTCGCACAGAGATACGATTCCAGACTGGACACATTTGTTAACGTCTATTACTTCTGGGTACGGGGCAGGGAATCGATACCAAAAAACACAGTGGTCAACAGGAAGAATACGACGGCATTTGTGGCCAACACCATCAGGAACCCACAGAATTCCGGAATCAAATATTATTCAGTAACCGACAACAACAAGTTGATCATAAATGGCGTGAACGACCTCAGCAACAGTGACATTATACTGAACGTTGACATCAGGACTACGGCGTTCGACGGTGACGCACACTCTGTTTGGAAGTTGGTGCGCGAAGGGGATCCTGATTACAGACCAGGACATCAAGTGGAGTCACGTTGGTGGGATTCANTATGTGGCAAGAACACCTCTGGTGATATGGTGCCCGACGTTGAACTACCATTCAACCAGAAGTATGGCAACAGCGTGAGGCCGAGACAAAGCTGGTATCTTGACAGGTTCTCAGCACTCAAGGAGATAATAGATTACGCCAACTCGATTCTCAAAAAGAATCAACTGGTGGGACAGATAAGTCTAAAAAATCTTGACGACAAGGAGCCAGAACCAACCAGTGCCAGTGGTATATGGGACGGGCAGGTTGACACATACGCCGAGTTGGGATATTTGAACACAGGCGATCTATCCGGCACGGTGAATTACCTCGTAAAATCTGATGAGACNGCAAACAACTACTGGGCGATATACCAATGGGATGGCACAGAATGGTCTAGGACCAGGATACAGACATACAACACATCCAACTATTGGACTTACACAGACTGGTACGGCACTGATCTTGCTGTCCATGAAATGGTACACGATGAAAACACCCCGATTGACAAACAGGTGCGTTTCGAATATGAACTAGACACACTGGATTTGGCAGTAGGTAAACACGTCAAAGTAACAAACGCGGACACAGGTGGATGGAAACTGTTTATGAAAACATCAACAGGATGGAGCAACGTTGGAACAGAAAACGGCACCGTAAGGTTATCAACTAAGTTGTACGATTATTCCCAAGACGCAACAGGCTATGATGGCGAGGACAATTTCGATGACAACACATTCGATCAAGAACCTGTGACAGAGACCAGAAAGATATTGACTGCATTGAGGGATGACCTGTTCATAGGTGACCTGAAAAAAGAATACAACACACTGTTCTTTACGGGATTGAGAAAAGTGCTGGAAGAACAGACCTATGTTGACTGGATGTTCAAGACTAGTTTTATAACTGCTGTAAACAAAGTGAGACAGTTCGACCAGAGAAAAACCTACACCACAGGCACTGATGACTGGATAGAGAGTTACATCAAAGAGGTCAAACCTTTCCATACTAAATTACGTGAATACAAACTAGGATATAGTGCACCTGAACAACACGACGGTGTGGTAACAGATTTTGATAATCCGCCTTTCTATGATGCCACAGTTGGCAAGGTCAGGTCTATCAACGTGCAATCAGATGTTGCTAAACTTACAACATATCCATGGCAATTTTGGTATGATTATTATAGGAAGCACGTTCAAAGTATCACAGTGTATCATGGTGGATCAGGATATGTGAAAGTACCTACAGTGACTATAACTGGAGACGACTCAACAACGGCAACAGCAACAGCCACGATAGCCGGTGGGAAGGTGACAGCCATCACAGTTACAGGGGTTGGATTTGGATACTCGACGACACCAACTATAACAATAACAGGTGGCCTTGCAGACAATTCAACGCCATCAGACGTTGCTAAAGCCTATGTCAACTTAGGAAACGACCTAGTAAGAGATTTCAACACAACAATAAAATTTGATAGAATATCTAGCACGTCTAATGTTGTAGATTGGGCGGCGAATACAACATACAAATACGCAAGTCTGATCAGATACAAAAATGAATTGTATAAAGCAACTAACGAATTCACAAGCACCAAGGACTTTGATGAAAATATTAACAGTGTGTACAAATACATCGGCGATGAAGCAGGTTTAACAGCGGCAGACAGGATAAAAGGATTCTACACACCAACAGCAGGAATGCCAGGCAATGAACTGTCACAGGTTATGTCGGGCGTTGACTACGGTGGCACGATGGTTACAGGACTGTTATTCAATCAGAGCCAGGGGTGGGACAATTCGAGGTGGTACGACTATCCTTGGGACAATTACGGTTTATCAAGAACTGTGCCATTACTCGCAGATGGAACAACAAGTAGTTACGTTGTAACTTTGGAAGCGGGAACAGTCTATCATGTGTATGTTTCTGAAGATGACAGCACACGTAGAAAACTTTCAAATCTTATAACAGGTACGGGAAGTTCACAGACCATAACTTCTATTGCTGTACAGAACGAAAATGCTCTTATAGAATTAATTCCAGCAGACGACGACGGAGTTCTTACTCCAACAGATGATAGAACTTTGGACAGTCTAATAAAAGGTGGATTGTTCACCAAGGACGGAATTTACGCTTCAGCACTAGGATCAGCACCAAGTGATATTAATGTCGACGGAGATGAATTTGTTTCAGCCACGACCAGTTATGCACCGGAAGAGGTTGTACCAGGGCAGATATTTGACACGGTGGACATCAAGGTGTACACGTCACCAGAGTCGGGTGTGCCTTTCATCACAGAGAAGAGTTATCTGGGCAATGGAACAACTACTACGTACTCCATAGGCGAACACCCAGGCACCTTGGGATCTGTTACAGTTTCTGTAGATGGGGTGGTCAAAAAAAGCATGTTGGACGGATCAACCGTAAAAGATTACACTGTGGATGTTGGTGCCAAAACCATAACATTCACTTCAGCTCCTGCCTTGAACAGCGTTATATCTACAAAAACCTTTGCGATATCAGGGGAAAATTACAAAGTGTTAGACACATACACCGGTGATGGATCTACTGTGGAGTTCACCACATCCGTGAGGGAAGATTTCAACGTTGACTCTACTGCGTCTGAGATATACGTGACCATAGACGGAGTGCCGACAACGGCATTTGCGTCATCTGTGTCGTCAGGAAGTTCTTTCTCAAACAGCATCACAATAACATTTACGTCGGCTCCGGCGGCGGGTGAATTCATCCAAGTGGCCGGATTCCAGAAATCATCAAGCTCTGCTTCAAGGAGTTACGCCAGCATACGGGCAGAAGAGATCGTTTACGATGGGTCTACCACGCACACATTGTCATATCCATCTGGATCGGTAGGACCATTCTCTGGACTCACCATGGTGGAAGTCAACGGCAAGATTTTGCGCGGCCCAGACAACACCTACTATGTTGGTGACGGAAGCACATACACCTATGGGGTGGCATCGGGTCTAGGTGATGATTCCACAGTGGATCCAGCCAAGACGATAACAACGGCAGACCAGGTAGAGGTGTACGTCAACGGAACAAAGAAGACATTAACCACACACTACACGGTGGACACAGGTAATCAGAACGTGGAATTTGTTTCAGGATCAGTGCCGTCATCAACGGACGTGATCTGTATATCAACTTTGGTTAACAAACATTACACGATAGATTCAAGCAACAGACTGGTGCTGGACACGTCACAGATATCCACAGATGGATACACGTTAAACACCAATGACGTGATGACAGTGACCACGTTCAACAACGCATTGGGCATGAAACAGAGACGAGAGGTCTTAGAAGGCAGACCTGGTGGAGTATTCAAGTTGAGGTTTGATCCACTCAATGCTTCCTATATGTATGTTTGGTTGAACGGAGAGCAGTTGACACAGAACTTCGACTACACTTTGAGCGGTAACACCATCACAGTGGTGGGCAAGTCAATAACCACATCAGACAGATTAGATGTGATGTACTTCGCACTTGATAAAGCGGTGCGAGCCACTGGTTACAGGGTATTCAAGGACATGATGAACAGGACGTTCTACAAACGTATCTCCAAGACACACACCACGGAATTGACACAGACATTGGCAACAGATGCAACAGACATCAAAGTAGCCGATGCAACAAAACTTGCAAATCCACAGCCTGTAATTGGACTAGATGGATCAACAGTGAGCACTATTATTCCAGGAGTTGTATTTGTAGACAAAGAGAGAATAGAATATTTTACCAAGACAAACAATCGTTTAGGACAACTTAAACGTGGAACACTTGGAACAGGAATTAAGGAGCATGGATCAGGCACTGAAGTGGTAGATGCGTCTGGTACTCAA
>NZJL01000055.1 GCA_002692165.1 Porticoccaceae bacterium | reverse complement strand
TTTTCTTCGCACTTTTTGAATGCCGACCATAGCGCTGTATTGATCGATGAGCTTTGGTCTGCACTTTTCGAATTGCCTCGAAGCGCTGCGAGGCCTCTTCTGGGTCAAGTCCGCCCTCATGCTCATTATCGTCAGATTCGTCATCATCCGCATCGTTCCCTCCGACCTCATTACTCTCGATTTTTTGTGCCTCGGCTGCCTGTTGTTGCGCTAGAGCCGAGGGCACGTTATCCATTGGATTAAGATAGCCGCTTATTATGTCGGTTAATCTTTTCTCACCACTAGCAATCTTGTCATAATCGTCTAAGATCTTAGCGACCGTATCCGGCCATTCGGTGATGGCTGCTAAGAGTTCTCGTGTACCCTCTTCAATCCTCTTGGCGATTTCAATTTCGCCCTCTCGGGTCAGGAGCTCCACGGAACCCATTTCTCGCATATACATTCTCACTGGATCAGTCGTGCGATGTTGCTCAGACTCAACTGATGCCAACGCAGCTGCAGCTTCAGCGGCTGCGATCTCATCTGGAGTGTTGTCACCAGCCAACAAGAGCAGAGTTTCAGCGTCCGGAGCAACCTCGAAAACGGTNATNCCCATNTCGTTGATCATTTGGATTATGTCCTCGACTTGCTCTGGATCGGCAATGTCTTCGGGAAGATGGTCATTTACCTCGGAATAAGTCAGAAAACCTTGCTCACGACCTTTGGCGATGAGGTCTTTGATGCCGGAATGCTGTTTCTGATGTTGATCGTTCAATTCTGTCATCGAATACCTTTGCGCAGGACCTATAGAAAAAAATTGACGGGAGAGTATATCGGAAAAAGGGTGAAGTGTCCCAGACTTATTTTGCTATTTTGTATCTCTTTTAGCTGCGAACGAGACGTTGTTTTATTGTATTTTTTAAGTCCTTATCGCCATTGCATTGGGGGTCATGGGACAGGCTTACATAGATATTATGCAATTGTTTGATTTCCTTCTCGTTCAAATCATCTTGGTCTAAGAGATGATGCGCCTTTTGCCTTTCGGGAAGTGCATCAAATAGCGCGCCTCTGACATGATTTAAGGAATCGCAAAACTCGGCGATGTTGTCACGTTCTGAGTTAGGCTGTGGGTCATAAATTTCGTGAGCTATCACAGATTTTAAATAGGCCACTTCACCCTGAAGATTAGGCGTTGCCTCCCAATCCTGTATTAAACGTTTAGCATCGAGATCTGGTGCGTCCCTCAGGGATTTTACAAGCGCAAGGAACAATTTTATTTCTCGTTCGGAAGATTTTTCCATCACTGTTAAATCACTGATATAGATTATTAGATCTGGATAGTTAAGCAATAAACCGATGAGATATTTGATTGGTGAAAAGAGTATCTTTTTTTCCCTCCATTGGGGCGTGGTGTTAGCCTCAGCGTAATTCGCACTTGTGGCATGATAGTATTCGGGATATTCCCGGTTAGGAGAGGCGCGCGATTCTTTGCTTGCAGACGCCCATTCTGCAGAGTTCATTTTGGACCGGTGAGTCTGCACGTATTTTTGCAGATCGTTTGTTAGGACTCCTGTAACCTCAGACATTTCAGCAAGCATTAACTTTTTGAAGATTCCTTCAGGAATTTTGCTNATTTGAGGCGCGCAAATTTTGCCCAGCTTTGCCTTGCCGTCGGGAGTCGCGGTATTTATGTTGGTGGAAAAGTGAGAGAAAAAAAACGCTGAAAGTGGAAGTGCACTTGAAATCATCTCCAAAAATGCTCCCCTCCCCAACTTGCGTACCATAGTATCGGGGTCCTCTGCTTCTGGCAAAAACAAGAAGCGGATCGACAAGCCATCATTCATTTGCGGAAGCACTGCGTCGAGGGCTCGACCCGCAGCTCTTCGGCCCGCATTATCGCCATCAAAACAAAAGACGATGTCAGAAACACTGCGAAAAATCTTCTTTATGTGCTGATCAGTAATTGCCGTGCCGAGGGTCGCGACACAGTTTCGGATCCCATGCTGAGCGAGTGAGATTACATCCATATATCCTTCTACGACAATAAGTTCCACTAGACGATTCGAGGCTTTCCTGGCTTCATAGAGGCCATATAGTTCACGTGATTTCTGGAATACTGGTGTCTCTGGAGAATTGAGATATTTAGGCTTGCTTTCATCCAATACTCTTCCTCCAAAACCGACGGTTCGCCCGCGTTGATCCCGAATGGGAAAAACAATGCGGTTACGAAATCTGTCGTACTTCTTTTGTTCATCAGGTTTGTGTACTAGCATTCCCGCTTTTTCAAGGAGTAAGAGTCGATGAGGATCCCTCTCATGTTCTCTAATTAGGTTGTCCCATCCCTGGGGCGCGAAACCAATTCCAAATTCCGCGGCCACTTCTCCGGTGATGCCGCGCCCTTTCATATAATTTATTGCTTCTCTAGAAATCTCGTGCCGCCTAAGTTGGCATCTGAAAAACTTATCGCAGTTACTGAGAATAGAATAAATCTCTTGCCTGNTGCGATCTTCTTGGCGATTTGGGGCTTCCACTGCAGGNATTGCAACNCCCGCATGCTGGGCTAANAGTTCAACGGCTGGAAGGAANTCGAGATGNTCNAATTCCATTACAAATTTNAGAACATTTCCTGTAGCTCCGCATCCAAAGCAATAATAAAACTGTTTGTCTTGAGCGACAGTAAATGAGGGGCTTTTTTCTTGATGAAAAGGGCAACACGCCACATGGTTTTTGCCCGCTTTTTTTATTTCCAAACGACTGCCGACGACATCAATTATATCTACGCGATCTATCAAATCGTCGATGAAACTTTGGGGGATGCGACCTGCCATTTTCTCGTTATATGGATTGGTGAGTGCTTAGTTTACTCTCTTCTGGGCAGAAAAATACAACGCAATGTTAAGCGAGGTTGTACGCACATGTTAGCCCAATAAAGACTTGACTCTGAGGCTGATCTCCGTCATGTCGGCGAGCCCTTGCGTTTTAGGTTTCAGCGAGGCCATTACTGATCCCATATCTTTCATTGAAGATGCTTTACATTCTTGGATGGTAGCCTTGATCAGGTCATTTATTTCATCATTGGTGAGTTGTTTAGGCAAAAAATGCTGTATAACCGCTATCTCTGCAGCTTCGGTTTCAGCGAGTTCTTGCCGGCCCGCAGACTCAAACTGCTTTATCGATTCTCGGCGTTGTTTCAACATTTTGTCTAGCACAACATAAATTTCTTCGTCGTCTAGGGTGCGACCTTTTTCAATTTCGACGCGTTTAATATCAGCTCGTATTAACCTTATAGTGCCCAAACGCAGCTTATTTTTTTCCTTCATTGCAATTTTCATTGAGCTTGAAAGAAGTTGGTTAAGTTTCATCTGTGGCCCTCTTTTTTCAAATATAACAGCCAAAAACAACGCCGGTTGGCGTTGCTGAAGGTGATGAATATAACTTTTTTGCTGTAAACGGTTTTAGTAAAGGCGAGAAAATTTCCTAGATTCTCTGGAAACTTTCTTCTGATTACGCTTTATTGCAGCTGCAGCCTTTCTCTTCCGCTCCCAAGTAGGCTTCTCGTAAAACTCGCAGCTTCTTACTTTCGCAAGTATGCCAGCCTTCTCGCATGAGCGCTTAAATCGCCTTAATGCAACGTCAAATGGTTCATTCTCTTTAATTCGAACGCTTGGCATGGATTGTTTCCTTTACAGCGCAATTAAATTTTCTCCGCGCTGCAGCTTCGAGATCTGGCGCGAGGGGTCGAATGATAAACCTAACGCATTAAAGATGCAAAATTTTTAAGTGTTTTTACTTTTCCTCCTCTCCTAGTCGCTTAGTAATTTTTTTGTTTTAATTATGTTTGTTATGATAGCGGCCCTGATCTCAAAAGAATCATTCTCAGTTATTCAAGGGCTACTTTTGCATGCGCGTATTAGGCATTGAAACCTCATGTGATGAAACCGGAATTGCTATTTACGAAAGTGAGGCAGGTCTCTTAGCAAATAGGCTTTATTCCCAGGCGGCCATGCACTCTGAGTTCGGAGGAGTTGTGCCAGAATTAGCGTCCAGGGATCATGTTCGTAAGATTTTACCCTTGATCAAAATGGTGCTGTCGGATAGCGATCTGCAGCTGTCCGATCTTGGTGGTATTGCATACACATCGGGACCAGGTCTCATTGGAGCTCTCATGGTTGGTGGAGCAATTGCATCGTCTATAGGATATGCTCTAGGCATCCCAGTGTTGGGGATTCATCATATGGAAGGCCACTTGTTGGCGCCGATGTTGGAGAAAACACGTCCTGAATTTCCCTTTGTGGCTCTTTTGGTTTCAGGTGGTCACACGCAGTTAGTAAAAGTAAACGGCCTGGGAGAATACTCTTTGCTTGGTGAATCCCTAGATGATGCTGCAGGAGAAGCATTTGACAAGACGGCTAAGATGCTTGAGCTAGACTATCCAGGAGGTCCAATTTTGGCAAAATTTGCAGCAGACGGAAATTTTAGGAGATTTAATTTTCCGCGACCAATGACGGATCGACCTGGTTTAGATTTCAGTTTTTCTGGGATAAAGACTTTCAGTCGGAATTTAATTGACAGGCATCGGGAAGAGCATGGACTCCTAGACCAGGAGACGCGCGCAGATATTTGTGCTGGATTTCAAGAGGCGGTTGTTGATACGCTCGTCATCAAGTGCCTTCGGGCGATAGAATATACTTCATTACAGACGCTTGTAATTGCGGGTGGGGTGGCTGCTAACACGAGACTTCGACAAAAATTAGAGGATGCCTTGAAAAGCAAACAAGCCAATGTTTTTTATGCTCGACAGGAATTTTGCACTGATAATGGAGCTATGATCGCCTATGCAGGGTGCCAACGTATGTTGGCTGGAGAAAGGGATGCGTTAGCAGTGAAGGCCTTCCCCCGCTGGCCACTTGACAAGCTTACTCCACCACTGGGGAGAAATTGATGGACTTGGTTTATATAAAGAATCTGCGCATAGAGACCGTTATTGGAATTTATGATTGGGAAAGAGAAATAAAGCAAGTGGTGAGTATGGATCTTGAAATGGCAGCCGACATCAGTATGGCGGCACAGACAGATGACATTGAACATGCTTTAAATTATAAGTTAATCAGCAAAAGAATTATTAAGTTTGTCCAAGAGCAAAATTTCAAGCTGATCGAGGCTATGGCAGAGGAGGTGGCACAAATCGTCATTGCCGAGTTTTCAGTACCATGGATACGTTTGAGACTAAGCAAGCCGGGAGCACTAAGAGGTTCAGAGGACGTGGGGATAATCATCGAAAGGGGATCGCGACGCTGATGGCACACTTCTACCTCAGTCTGGGTAGCAATATTCGTCCATACCGTAATCTTGTTGCTGCATTGGATGCACTGGCCGAGCAATTTGAATCCTTAACGACTTCATCTGTTTACGAAAGCACAGCGGTGGGTTTCTGTGGAGATAATTTCCTAAACTTGGTAGTGGGTTTGAGCTCTAAAAAGGAACTTATGGATATCTCCTGTTATCTTAAAAATTTGGAAGATAGTTTAGAGCGTGACCGCACGGCGTCTCGGTTTTCGTCAAGGACCCTTGACGTGGACATTTTGGCAATGGATGACCGAGTTATTCGGGAAGACGGAATTGATTTGCCTAGATCAGAAATTCTGACGAATGCCTTTGTTCTTTTACCGTTAGCGGAAATAGCGCCAGACACAATTCATCCTCTCACGGGTAAGACGTATGCTCGTCATTGGCAGGAGTTTGACATTGGTGATCAGCAACTGTGGCCTGTGGACTTTTTTTGGGGTGAAGGAAACATTTCGTCACTTAAAAAAAGACTGCCACAAAACTAAAATAAAATTCACCCGAAAAAAGTAACTTGGAAGTTAGATGCTGTGTGAAGCTCCGCCATCAACGCTAATGGTTTGCCCCGTCATGTAGCTTGCCTTTGCTGCAAGAAAGAAGACGCATTCTGCGATGTCAGCCTCACTCCCCAGTTTTCCCATCGGCACTGCTTCTAAAACCTTTTTGTGTTTCTGTGTATCATCCAATTCATGCTGCGGCCATAGTATTGCCCCTGGGGATACGCCATTAACTCTGACATGTGGAGCCAGTTCTAAAGCCAGTGACTTTGTCATAGCAATGTTTCCGGCTTTCGCAACGGTGTAAATGGGATGTTTCTTTAAGGCCTGATACGCATGTATGTCGGCGAGATTTATTATTGAACCAAGATTTTGAGTCAGCATCTCCGCTAGCCGCTTGCAAAGAAAAAAAGGGCCTTTAAGATTAGAATTAATTAGATCATTCCACTGAGATTCCGTTGCCATCTCCAAGGGCGTTGGATAAAAACTTGAAGCATTGTTGACTAAGACATCGAGTCTACCTATTTTTGCGACTTCCCTGAAGATACTGCCCTGTGTTCGCTCATCATTGAGGTCACCCTGAACAAGAAAAGCCGAATCTGGTCTGAGGTCATTAAGCTTCGTATTCAGCTCCTCTGCTTCAGTTTGCGATCGGTTAAAGTGAATTACTGTTTTGTACCCGCTCTCATGAAAACGGCAGGAGACAGCTGCCCCTATTCTCTGAGCAGCACCCGTGACAAGTACCACGGGACAATCCGATGAAGAACTTTCCATACTTTTAGTTACTCTCCTCCAAGGTCTTATGACCAAAAAAGTTTTGTTTAAATTCATCTAGCATTGCTAATTGAACGTTTCTAATTTCTTGACCAATCTGGCGCCCTTGCAACCCCTTCAGTTCAAGGTCCGAGATCCCGACGCTGTTAACAATTTCAATTGCGCTTCTGATAAAGCTGGCGGTTACACACATTTTCTCTCGGCCACCCCGCTCGCCATTTGAGATCCCGTCGCAACATAACAGGAAATTTTCGAACTTGCACGTTGAACTTTTATCCGATATTGCCAGCACTAGCTTAAGGAGCTCGCTCGATTCAAGGTGAGGCACGAGGCAAAATGGTTTGTAGTGTGTTGCGAAAGTAAGACCAAGTTCACGATATTTTTTTGGCGTTTTTAACCGATCAAAAAGCGCTCTCAAAATAGAGATTCGCAAATCCAATGGATTTGATGTGGGAAATAACTTGGGGCTGCAATTGACCATCTCTCCTACACGGTGGACTAAAACTGCAAATCTGATGGGACCAGAGTCCGACAATTTGGCTATTTTTTCCAGCGCCATTAAGGTTGTGGAGCCATGGGCGTGGATCTTGTGATTGCTGGGTTCTGCCGTAAAAAGCTGATCGATTTCCGGAAATAGTCGTTTCAGAGCCCCGCATTGACGCAAGATCTTGACATAGACTTGCGGCGACTTCTCTAAAAGAGCTTTCTCAGTCTCTTTCCATACTCTTTCCGGATTTAAGCAATCTAGTTCTTTGCCTTCGCTCACAGATCGCATCAATTGCATTGTTTCGTTTGCAACAGTGAAACCTAAGTGATGATACCGTGCCGCAAATCGCGCTGTCCTCAGCACCCGGAGTGGATCCTCCACAAAAGACGAAGAGACGTGTCGAAGCACTTTTTTTCGTAAGTCTCTTTGCCCATTGCATGGGTCAATGAGCGTGCCACTCGAATCCTCAGCAATCGCGTTAATCGTGAGATCTCTTCTAATTAAGTCATCCTCGAGTTTTACAGAAGGATGGGCGTGGAATTTAAATCCCTTGTAACCATGCCCGGTTTTAATTTCCGTTCGTGCTAAAGCATATTCTTCGCCAGTTTTTGGGTGGATAAATACGGGAAAATCTCGTCCCACGGGCCGGTATTTAAGATCAATTAATTGGGAGGGCGTGGCCCCCACAACCACCCAATCATTCTCGATACTTGGGAAATTGAGTAACATATCGCGAATTGCGCCCCCAACCCGATAGACCCGCATTTTAAGTTCTCCGTTCAACTAATTTCGATGCACCTTTAATGTACTACTTTAAAAAGATGGCGCTGATCGCTGCATCATACCCGAAATAATTGTGGTGCGAGAAGCTCACAACCGTTCGATTTTCATGATAATTCAGGCACAACTGACAACCTCTATCGTAACGTATTTAACCTAAAGTGGTTTACATCTTTACCCTCATTTTTGGCATAATGCTTTGGTTGAATAAATTATGGTATTCCCATTGCCCAATGATTACCTTCTTTTTGCTGACGATATTGCGTATGGGCGAGACGATGCCTTGATTTTTGAAGGAGTGACATTACCTCTCGGTGAAGGCGAAGTGGTTCACATCACGGGGCCCAACGGCTGCGGCAAGACGACTTTAATCAAAATAATAACCACAATCCTTGCACCTACGCAGGGAGCAGTTTTTTATAAAGGACAGTTGGTGAATGATGTGAGGTATCAGTATCTGTCCGAATTATTATATATTGGGCATAAGGCGGCAGTTAAATTGTCTTTAAACGCAAGGGAAAATTTATCGTGGATGGCTGCGGCTGATGGTTTGGCTGGCAATGAAATTATTCTCGAGGCCCTTGATATCATGGGAATCGATTCTGAATCGGCCCTAAGCTCGTGTGGACATCTATCGGCAGGTCAGCTCAGGAGGGTTGCGCTCTCNAGGCTTGTTTTTACAGAAAAAAAAATTTGGATTTTAGATGAACCCATGGCGACNTTAGATGCTGCTGGCATCAAAACAGTAAACCGATGTATAACGAATCATTTGGAACGAAAAGGGGCTGTTCTAATTACCAGCCATCAGGATATCGATATTGAGCCTGCTCGCAAATTTGATCTGACCAATTGGTGTTTGTAGTATGACGATTATAGCAAGATCCACGCATCCGGGTTTGATGGATTATGTCAGACGGGATCTTAATTTATCAATCAGGCAGAGCAGTGATGCCTGCGCACCACTCATATTTTTTTGTATGGTCTGTACACTTGTGCCTCTAAGTATATCTCCTGAGCCACAGCAGTTGTCCGAGCTAGCTCCTGGCCTTATCTGGATCATTGCTCTGCTGGCAACTTTACTCTCAATTGAGAGGATTTTTATTTTTGATTATGAGGACGGCTCGTTGGAACAAATGCTAATAGCGCCAAACATGATGACTTTTTCAGTGTTGGGAAAAATAATTGCACACTGGTTGGTAACAGGGTTGCCACTAACCTTGTTATCGCCTGCCATAGGATTGATGTTGGCTCTTCCAGAAAATGCGTATGGTCCGATGCTAANCAGCTTGGCTCTAGGAACCGCTTATTTAAGTTTAGTTGGGGCGGTGATTGCGTCTTTGACTGTTTCATTGGGTCGCGGAGGATTTTTAGTTTCGTTATTAGCAGTTCCTTTTTACATGCCTATCCTAGTTTTTGGAACTGCAACGGTGACGCATGCCGTGGTTGATATGCCGTGGTCTGGCCCCCTGGCCATTATGGGCGCGATGTTAGCAGTCGCCGTGGTTCTTTGCCCACTTGCTGCTGCCGCTACCCTTCGTGTTACTAATGGCGGCTAGGAAAGGAATTCCTTATGACAAAAAGAAATAGAAAATGGCGCTGGTTTCATAGACTAGGTTCACCTCGCTGGTTCTATGAAATGACCGGCACCTGGCTTCCATGGTTAATACCTTTGACCCTATCATTGTTGGCGATTGGACTTTTCTGGGGACTCTTTTTGGCCCCACCCGATGCTCGACAAGGGCAAAGTTATCGTATTATCTTTGTGCATGTTCCTGCATCGTTTTTGGCTCTTGTCGGTTATTATGTCGTCGCTACAGCAGGCGCAGTGGGGCTGGTTTGGCGTATAAAGATGGCTTTTATTGTGATGAAAGCGGCAGCCCCACTTGGCGCGGCTTTAACCTTTATTGCTCTATTTACTGGAGCTGTTTGGGGCAAACCCACTTGGGGAACTTATTGGGTATGGGACGCTCGCATTACGTCTATGCTAATCCTGTTGTTTTTGTACCTTGGTGTGATGATTTTGCAAAGAGCCTTTGTTAGCACTGAAGTTGGGTTCAAGGCCGGGGCGATTTTAGCTTTGGTTGGCACGGTCAACATCCCAATCATATACAAGTCGGTGGACTGGTGGTACACATTGCATCAGCCGGCTACGCTAAAGTTAACATCATCTCCGACTATGCATATAGAAATGTTGCAACCGCTATTGTTGGTGATTTGCGGTTTCTACGTATTCTATCTTATGGTTTTAATTCTCTTTGCTAGGCTAGAAATCTTGAAACATGAGAAGTCTTCCCGATGGGTGAGTGCACTGGTCGCTGAGGATTGTGCCCAGTGAGCATGCAGTTCGAAAGTCTTTATGAAGCCCTCCTGATGGACGGCCATGGTTTTTACGTGTGGCTCGCGGTAGGCACCTCTGTAGTGATTATGATTGCTA
>NZJL01000054.1 GCA_002692165.1 Porticoccaceae bacterium | reverse complement strand
AACCTTGCAAAGCTAAAGCCGCAAAAATAAAAATAGTCGTCTTCATTCTCGATCGGCCTGAGTTTTTACTGTTATTCCCAGTACGAATTAACGTCGATTTAATGCAAAGCCTCTAAAAAAAGAAAGAGGCCCCGTAGGACCCCTTTCGTTTACAAACTCGCTAGGCAATTTAGCAAAGATCAAACACCTCTATGAGTGCCAAACCAGCGCAAACCATCCCAGCGAATAATATAGGTACTATAGACACTAGATCACCTCCTCGTATTATCCGTTTAAAGTCTTTTTACGCAGTGTTTGGCTAATCGGTGCACAGGTTCACTAATCATTCACCGATCCGAGTGGTGACTTGCAGCTACAAAAAATTCTAAGAGTAAGTCTTCCCTTTCTAGTAGGCTTAGCGCCCGCTTCTTCTTAGTCACCATAGATGATTTGTGATGCAGCGACGGCGGGCAAGCCAACCGAAAACATCAAGTCTTGGAAAGACTCTCTGGCAACGGTATATTTAGCCTTTAATTTATTGCTAGCTCTCAAGCAGCATTCCGAACAATGTGACTGTTGACTTAGATTGATGTATTTTGTCTGCAATGGAGGTTATGAATTTGTGATACAAAAATTACCTGAACTGATACATTCAGTCGATGTTCAAAATGAACTTGGTGAAGGAGTTGTTTGGAATGAGGCGACGTCGACGGTCTGGTGGACGGATATTGAAAGGTCAACTTTATTTGAGTACCATCCCGGATCAGAGAGACTCAATACTTGGAATACGCCGCATCGCGTGGGGTGTTTTGGATTCCTTGAAAACGACCATAGGTTAATCGTAGCCTTTGATTGTGGGATCGCTTTTTTTGATTTATCCACCGGAACTGTGCAGTGGCTGCACGGTCCAGATATTTTAGCCGATGGATTGCGATTCAATGACGGAAAAATTGACCCATTCGGAGTATTTTGGGCAGGCACGATGGTGGAAAAGCCTGAAGTAGCCAAAGTTTTCGGCTCCTTATATTGCATCAATTCCCAAAATACTTTAACTGAGCACATAAGTAATATAACAACCTCTAACGGACTTTGTTGGAGTCCGGATGGTTCAATTTTGTACCATGCCGATTCCCCGAGGCAGACGATCTGGAGGTATCGGTATGATCCAGAAGAGAATACCATCACCGACAAGCAAACCTTTGCTAAAACTGAAGAGGGAATGTTTCCGGACGGGTCGACGGTTGATTGTGATGGAGGGGTCTGGAATGCGCACTGGGGAGGAGCGCAGATCGTAAGGTACCGTCATGATGGAGAAAAAAGCCTTGTTCTAGAGGTGCCTGTCGATCTACCCTCGTGTGTTGCGTTTGGTGGCGATGATCTAAACCTGCTTTTTGTAACCACCGCCCGCTTAAGTTTAAGTAACTCGCGTCTTAAAAAACGCCCCAAGTCAGGCAGTTTATTGATTTACAAAACAAATTTTCAAGGGTTACCAGCCAGCCGTTTCAAGCTTTAGGTGATAGGTCGAGAAAGAAGACAGTGCCAAATAATAAAGCATTATGCGTTTTTCTCATCACTCCATTTTTGCTTTTGATGGGTTGCGGAGAGAGGTATTAGGATTTTCAAGAATGTACTCTTCGTGAGACGCAGAAATTCCATATATCCGCTGATGTAACAAACATGGAAAAAATGGCAAGTTAGCTTTGCAGGAAATACAACTTTTGGGAAGACAAGAAAGGTTCAAAGACTCCCAAAGATTGGTAAAAGTAGTCATAATGCCTCCACGCGATTTACTCCAACTTGCCGAGTTGAAAAGCTAAGCAAGCAATGCTATGCCTCACTATTGAGCTAGGCATCCAAATAGTTCAATTCTTGCCGTTGAGAAATACGGTATGAACGTTCCATTGCTTAGGATTTTCTTGAAGTGACCGGAGTGCAGGGCAAGCACGACGCCACCAAGGAATATGGGACCAGCTTTTACTCACTCAATGACTCTGAATATAAACATTTATTTGCTTACTCACGACAAAGAGTCGACAAATGCATAAACTTTATGACACATCGCGAGAGTTTGCTGACCTTTTTGGCATGGCAAATAGCAAAATACTGTCCACCAACATTCATNACGGTGCCTTTCCCCTGCTCACCTGTCGATTAGGAAAGCTGCTGGTTACCAACAGAGAGGTTGTGAACTCCTATGAGCAACGACGAGAAAATGATGAATCCCGAATCTTTCAATAAAGACGACCAAGACAATCTTCCAGGCTTGCTTGGGATCAAAGTGTTAGAGGTGGGAAAAAGCCGGCTAGTTGCAAAGCTGGATGTCACTCGCAAACATATGGCGATTAACGGCTACTTGCATGCCGGCAGCGTTATATCGCTGGCAGACAGCAGTGCTGGATATGGTTGCATGGCAAACTTGCCGGAAGACGCCACTGGTTTCACCACCATTGAGATTAAATCCAACCTGCTCGGAACAGTCACCAAAGGCACCGTGCGCTGTGTTGCGTCATGTATCCATTCGGGTCGCACAACACAGATTTGGGAATGCGAGGTGATCTCCGAGGATTCGAAAAAGATGCTGGCAAAGTTTAGTTGCACGCAACTCATCTTGTATCGTTGATGCTGATCTAAGCTTTATAATTCAATACCGTGCAATAGTTTTGAGTGACAAATTAAGTTATGAAAGAAGTAACAATTTATACGACTCGATTATGCCCATTTTGCTATAAAGCAAAGAGATTGTTGAATAAGCTCGACGTTTCATTTAATGAATTTTCTTTAGACTTAAATCCAAAACTTAGGGAAGAAATAGCTGCCAAAGCTGGCAAAACATCAGTTCCACAAATTTGGATTGGCGATTCTCATATAGGTGGATGCGATGATCTTTACGCGTTGCATTATGCAGGAAGTTTATTAAACGCTCTGAGTTAAGCTGGAGGGCCGATTAGTGCAGCGGCGGCCGGTTAAAGAACTTGTAGCCTCCCTTTTCTTCGTCTGTCGCATTCGCCAAAATACGATCCCATAATGCATCGTCTTCGAGATGGTCCGGAATTTCGTCGTTAATGACGAATTTCTTGATTCTAGAGATTGCAGCCATTGCACGCTTCTTCTGTTTTACATCAATCCGCAAAACTTTTTTCAATCGATCATTGTTGGAACGCCGTATGTTTAACAATGGCCAGATCCTGTGCATGTTGTGAACGAGCTCTTACCGGAATTGCTTTGCACTCATGCACAGGTACCACTTCTCAAACCCTTTAAAATTGCACAGATATTTCCATCAACTGTTGCTTCGGGAATGCGGAATCTAGGCCTTGAAAGAGCCTGTATCAGAAATCAAGCTCGACCAGCATATGTAGGCGAACTGGAAAATGTAGCTGGATAGATCAACACTACCACGGTTAGGGCGGCTCCTGAGACTACTCTACGGCGCTCTAAAGAGTGATTTGTGACTTGCTTTTTGACCGATGAAACCAAAAGCTATAGTCTTTCTCCTTTCCCGATTAAAATCTGAAAAGCAATCACTATGAAAGATTTTCACCCACTGATACTCATCCCACTGCTCTTTATATTTGTGGTCAGTATCAAAGAAAAGACTCCAGATGCTTTTGCATATGAGTTGGTTTGTAACGACGCGGACGTTGATTCGGCAATTGATAATTTAAAGAAAAAAATTGCTTATTGGACGATGGAGGTAGTGCAAAACCCAGGTAGCATAAATTCTGCAAGAACACATAAAAATATTATAATTACAAAAGAGCAGATCAAGTGCCTCGCAGATGCCGAATATGTCAGGAAAGTTTCTTTTATCTTTGAAGGGGAGGCTTTAAATAAAGAGGAGGCAGTGGCCGGACATCAGAGGCTGTCCGACTGTTTCTTTGAGGTAACCGATACTTGGGAGGGAAGTATGAAAACCACCCTATCGCACATATATTTTGACGAAGAATTTTGGGTCGATCGAAGGAGCCTGATCGGGGCAGACAAACAAGGCACAGAATATCAGTGTGAACTCAATGATCTGTCTGATGAATACGCTCTTTAGAGTGGACTGAACTCTCCCCGATTTAATCTGACTCAACCAATAAACAGCTTATCAAACAGCACCATGCTCCTGAAGATACCTATGTTTTCGCTCCCGCCCATTCTTTTGCAGAGGAATTGGCAAGTAGTGTCACCAGCAGTGCTTCGGGTTTTCTCATTTCGGCCATCGCTCTGCATCAAATGACTAGGTCAATGAACCTTCATTGCGGCGTTGCAGTGCATAGCAGAGAGGAAAAATCTAATTCACTGTATCTGCCTGACACAAATACTTTTAATATTGACTTAATACTGTGCTGCAAAACTCCCGGTTAAAAAGATATTTTCAAACGGCTCCGCCATGCTCACGTTTAATTGCCATTTGCCCGGACTGATACCCCTGTGTCCACTGTATATTTTGGCATTGCAGAGATCGCGCTTCTAAACCTAAGTTGGTCCTTCCCTGAGCTGACGTTATATTAAAGACCCTCTCCGATGGCTGTTTTTAACGGTTTTGTGTCAGCAGACATCTAGCATAAGTAAGATATCACTATTCAAAATTTTCGATCTTTCTTTTGCGATAGCACCAATGGCCTCTTACGCTGATAGCGGGATGAGCAGCCTATGGCGCAGCATGTATTTGTCATTCCAACAAAGCACCTGCCTATAACCATGCAAATTGACATTGCTTAGTTTTACTTTGAGCGGTGAGCCATTAATTACTCAGACTCAGATATTGAGAAGGTGATACTGACAGTTTTGCTCTTTAAAACTATTGCTTTAGTTTTTCCCTACCCTTGCTCGGAAGCCACATCTTATCTATCACTACTTCGATGAAGTCGACTAATGAGATTAGATCAAAGAGTTTTTGCTAGTAATCTTTACTGATTCGCGTTCAATGCAAATATTAATAAAAACTTTTTCAAAAAAAATCAATCTAGGGCTTGTTTTTTTCCCCATGATTCATACCCTCTGATAAGGAGGAGGTGAAAATGCTCGAAGCAACTAGTTTGTCTCGGAATTACGGTGTTCTTAAAGCAGTTGATAAAGTGTCGTTTTCTGTTAAACCCGGCGAGATTGTTGGTCTTTTGGGCCACAATGGTGCAGGCAAATCCACCATTATGAAAATGATTACAGGATTTCTTGAACCATCTGGTGGCCGCGTCTTGATTGATGGCGAAGATGTACTTGAAAGACCCGAAAAGGTCCGCGCCAAGATCGGATATCTTCCCGAATCTCCCCCACTCTACACCGAGCTCTCAGTCATGGACTACCTTTGTTTTTCGGCCCGAATGCGCGGCTGCATGGACGAATCACTTGTCCTTGATGCGATTCGAGCCACTAACCTACAGTCTAAGGCCCTTGAACAAATCCGAACTCTAAGCAGAGGATTTAAGCAAAGAGTTAGCGTTGCTCAAGCTATTCTAAGCCGGCCGAAATTTTTAATTTTGGACGAACCTTCAAATGGGTTGGATCCTGAGCAAAACCAAGAGATGCGAGCACTGATTCAGAAATTGGCCGAAGAAGCGACGGTTATTCTCTCAACACATGTAATGCAAGAAGTTAGCGCCATATGCGACAGAGTCTTAATCATGCGGTCTGGTCAGTTAGCTGTTGACAAAAAACTCACTGAGCTTTCAGATTCAAAAATCATAAAACTTAACACTTGTGAAAATCTTTCCATCGGCGAAACACTCAAAAATCTAGATACTGTCTTGGACTATAAAGAGATGGCTCCCGGCTCATGGGATCTCAACATTAACGGCAACTTGAATATCGCCGCTGCGGAAGTGGTTGAGGCAATGGTAGCTTCACGTTTCCCGGTCCATGCCATTGGCCCTAAAAAGCTTGAACTAGAGACCTTATTTCATCACACCAATGAATCGGAGGGCTCTCAGTGAGATTGCANAGGAAGNTTATTCTTGAATTAGCCAGCAAAGAGTTAAAAGGTTTTTTCAGCTCACCCATTGCTTATCTCATATTGGGTGGTTTCATCGCGCTTTCGTTGTTCGTGTTTTTCTGGGTCGAGGCGTTCTTTGCACGCAATATCGCCGATGCCCGGCCACTTTTTGAAAGCTTGCCTATCCTGCTGATCTTTTTGTGCTCAGCGGTTACCATGCGAATGTGGAGCGAGGAAAGGCGGATTGGTACGCTGGAATTCTTATCAACTTTGCCGGTGACCACCCCTGAATTGGTTTTTGGAAAGGCTGTTGCTTGTTTGACGCTCATAGTTATTGGACTGATTATGACCCTTCCTATTCCGATAACGGTCAACTTGCTGGGAACGCTCGATTGGGGCCCCGTGTTTGCCGGCTACATTGCCTCATCTTTGTTAGCGGCCTCCTACCTAGCAATCGGTCTATTCGTGAGTGCCCGGAGTGACAGTCAAATCGTTAGCTTACTCGTGTCCTCAGGAATTTGTGGTGTTTTTTACTTATTAGGCTCCAATCTCTTTGTTGATCTTTATCCGTCTGCAATGCAAGATTTACTGAGGTCAATTGGAAGCGGCTCAAGATTTGAATCAATCACCAGAGGCCTTCTCGACCTCCGAGACATGTATTTCTACATTTCAATTACCGCTATTTTCCTGACACTAAACATCTATTCGCTAAAGCGAGAAAGCTGGGCTGATGTCCGCAACAGCGAACGTCATACGCATCAAACAGCGGTTACAACACTGCTAGTTATGAACCTCTTCCTAGCCAATCTCTGGCTGCATCCCGTCACTTCTTTTCGTGCCGATGTCACAGAGGGCCGCATATTCTCTATTTCAGATTCAACACGCAGTTACCTGTCTCAATTGGACGAGCCATTGAGAATCCGCGGATACTTCAGCCAAAAAACTCATCCGCTTTTGGCGCCCTTGGCTCCCCAATTGAAAGATCTTTTGAAAGAGTATGAGGTCGCGAGTCAAGGCAAGGTTGCACTGGAGTTCATAGATCCGGCCCTTGATCCTGAACTTGAGAACGAGGCTAATGTTAAGTATGGAATTCGCGCAGTGCCCTTTCAAATATCCGATCGCTATCAAGCAAGCCTGGTTAATTCTTATTTCGATGTACTGCTAGAGTATGGTGATGAGTTCGAAGTACTTGGGTTTTCAGACTTGATTGAAGTGAAATCGGGCTCTCAGATGAATCTGGAGGTCCGTCTTGAAAACCCTGAATTCGATATCACTAGAGGTATAAAGCGGGTCTTATATGGGTTCCAAGAAGGAGGTTCAATATTCGACAGTATCAGTGATTCGGTGCAGTTTGTTGGCTATATATCGGATGACCGACAACTGCCCGAGATGTTATCTTCTTTTAAAGCCGAGATGCCTGCAATCGTCGAGAGCCTAATTCAAGAGAGTGATGGGAAGCTCAGTGCGCAGATATTAGACCCTCAATCAGGTGACGGGGCCCTGGCCGACAAGATACTAGCAGATTATGGATTTCAACCTATGGTAGCGAGTCTTTTCGATGAAAATCGCTTCTATTTTTATATGACCTTACAATCGGATGAAACGGTTGTTCAAGTCCCACTCCCAGATCCATTGGAACCAGACGCCCTCATAAGAGCCTTAGAAGATTCTCTTAAGCGCTTTGCAGATGGGCTTCTAAAGACGGTAGTGCTAGTGACTCCTGCTCAGACGCCCGAATACATGCGAGGCCGGAATGCGGCCGCAACGAATGAATACAACCAACTCACTAGTGCGCTCGAAGTTGACTTCACCGTGATAAGAGATGACCTTCAACAGGGCAAAGTGCCCGATGAGACAGACCTGCTAATAATCTTGGAACCCAAAGAGTTCGATGAAAGACAGGTATTCGCGATCGATCAATTTTTGATGAAAGGCGGCACAATTTTGTTATCCTCCTCACCCTTTAGCGCCTCTATGAACACCGAGGGATTATTCGCCATCGAGCAGGCAAGCGGTCTTGAAGAGTGGTTGAAGCATCTAGGCATTTCGTTCGAAAAAACATTGTTGATGGATGCGCAAAATTCAGCTCTACCCATTCCTGTGACACGAAACTTGGGTGGCTTCAGTTTTCAAGATTTAGTATTGTTGGATTACCCTTATTTTGCGGATGTGAGAGGTGAAGGGTTGAGTGATGAATTGTCTATCACCCGAGGCATACCTCAAGTTACCGTTAGTTGGCCTTCGCCTTTGACAATAGACAACACTGAGGGTCGCTCGTCAACCGTACTGCTCAAAAGCAGCCCCGAGAGTTGGGTAACCACTGACACTGGCATAATGCCTCAATTATCAGAAGATGGACAGAACGTTTTTTCACCAGACGGCGAAATTAGAAGTAGAGATATTGCCGTCCTGATGGAAGGCAAGTTTAAAAGTTTTTTTGCTGACAAGTCATCTCCAATGCTAAACGAGGCTATCGAACAAAACGGAGAAAACTTTTCCGAGAATGACGTAGAACCCATGAGAATCAGCTCAATTATAGAAAAATCACCGGAGTCTTCGCGCCTTTTAGTGGTCTCATCAAATGCCTTTTTGTCGGATCAAACTCTTGGGATGCTGGCGTCGGCAGACGGGTCTCTGCATCGAAACAACGTGCAGTTGATTGCAAACACTGTAGATTGGGCGCTCGAAGAAACCAACCTCAACAATATCAGTTCTAGGGGCCAGTTTAACAGAACCTTGCCTCCGCTAGGTCAAAGTCAACAGACCTTTATCGAGACGGTCAACTATGCAGTGTCGGTTATCTTGCTCTTGATGATTTATTGGATTGCAGCAGCGATGGAAAAGAAACGCCGAGCCCTCTATGCGGCAAGTCTTGCGAATATCAATTAAAGGAGGATTGAGAGTGCATAACTCTATCAAAATTCTTGCTGCGCTTTGTGTGATGCAAACAGCATTGGTATTTATTGTTTGGTTCAAACCGCAAGATACTCAACAAGACGCCGGTTCTCTGATTAAGGTCAACCTAGAAAAAATAGCATATGCGAAAATTATTGACAACGAAAGAGCGGTTACGCTGAGATCAGGTAATGAAAATTGGTCCGAGAGCGTGACCGTTGATAGCAACTATCTAGGCGACCAAAAAAAAATTTCCGGATTTATTTCTCAAATCCTTAAATTGAAACCTCAATGGGCGTTGACTCAAACCATTGAAGCGGTAAAACGATTCGAACTCTCCGAATCTAATTTTCAGAGAAAAGTCGAGCTGTACAATAAGAATGATGAATTATTAGAGACATTATTTACAGGGACATCTCCGGAATTTGGTAAGGTGCATGCTCGGATCTCTAAGAATAATTACGTGTTTGCAGTTGACTTGGCCAATCATGAACTTTCCACGGATGCAGATGACTGGATCGACAAGGAACAGCTCGCCGCCAAAAATTTGCCGATCAAGGTGCATATCAATCATACCGAGGGGACCGAGGATTTGCGGCTCGTTCAAATCGCAGAGTCCGTTTGGGAGGTTAATGGAAAGTTAGCCGACGAACAGAAGGTGAATTACTATTTATCTCATTATGAAAACCTACGGATTCTGGGGATTTCAAATCCAGTCGAAGAAGGACAAGGAAAAGTAGGTTCCATCAATTTTACTGATGATGAAAACGAAATTATTTTTCAATTTTATAAGTCAGTTAACGACGAGTTTTCTATCACGAAATCGACTCAAAATGGCACTTACCGAGTCGCCGAGCACAGGGTTAATCAATTACTGATTGACGACAGTGATCTTTTGGTTACTGAACAAGATCTAGATTCCCCATAAAGAAACGAATCCAAATAACGATGTCGGGTCAGCTTTGGTTTGAACCTGATCTTGTCATAAATTAGTTTTGGCGCCGTCTTAATATCTATCTACATCTAGCAGTCGAGAAAACCACGGATTCCCTAGATAAACCTTGAACCGCACGGGTCAGGAGTTAAACCGCGCGGTATGTGATTGGCGTCGGGCTGATTTTGGGCTATGCCATCGACCAGCACTTAAGTCTCATGAACAAACCGAACATTCTCTAGATCAATGGCAACGAGCTTGTTTGTAAAATACAATAAAAGAAA
>NZJL01000053.1 GCA_002692165.1 Porticoccaceae bacterium | reverse complement strand
GATAGGCAGCGTGGATGTGTTCGAGCCCCAGAATCCGTCTNCTGNAACAAATTTCTCATTAGNNCTNACTATTTCATTTTTCAGTTCGATATTTTCGAAAACCGCCTCTAACACCAAGTCNCATCCCTCAAGGTCTGTCTCTTCAGCGGTAGGAGTTATTAATTGAAGTATTTCTAGAGCCTTCTCCCGAGTTAAACGATTTGAACTAACTTGCTTTTCTATCAACTGCTCACTGTATGCTTTTCCTTTCTTCGCAAGCTCTAAAGTCATGTCCTTAAGCACCACCGGTATACCTGCTTTAGCAGATACGTAGGCAATTCCCTGGCCCATCATTCCAGCGCCAATGATTCCAAGTTTAGACGTGACATTCCTCGGGATGTCTTTGGGACGGCTTGCTCCTGACTTTATCTGATTCAATTGGAAAAAGAAGGTATTAATCATATTTTTGGCCACGGGGCCTGTCACAATGTTAACAAAAGCCCGGCTTTCTACCTTGAGCGCGACATCAAAACACAGAGTGCTAGCCTGAAAGGCGACATCCATTGCTGTCTTCATACCGGGAATCAGACCTCTAGTCTTCTGGTGCAACATAGTGGGCGCCATGACTGCATACTGCACATTTTTGGGCGCATTAATAGGGCCGCCGGGCACCCTAAACCCTTTTCTATCCCATGGCTGGGTTTTAGCCTTTGGATCAGTCTTGTTATCTTGTATCCATTTTTTTGCAGAAGGCACGAGTTCGTCTATGTCATGAACCAACTGATCAATCAATTCACAAGACAATGCTTTTCGAGAGGTCATTTGCTTGCTCTGAAGAATAATGTCCATGGCTGACTGCACGCCGATCAAATTTGTCAATCGCACTACTCCACCGCCAGCTGGGAAGAGCCCCAGATTACACTCTGGAAATCCTATCCTCACAGATGAATGATCGAAAGCTATCCTGTGATTACAGGCCAAACAGAGTTCATATCCCCCTCCCAAAGCTGATCCATTGATAGCCGCAACAACTGGAACAGGAAGCAGTTCTAGACGTCGCATATCGGCTTTAACGTCCAAAAGACTTTGATAAATATCATCCGCCTGAGCGGCGTTGGCGAGAATTAGTTCCTTCAAATCGGCACCCGCAAAAAATACCTTCTTAGCGGATGCCAAGACTACTCCGCTCAAATCTTTTTCTTTTTCTAAGTGGTTAAGGGTCTCATGCATTGCGGCCTTATATTCTTCATTATGGGCATTGACGGGCCCGGTCATATCCATGGTGATCGTTACTATCCCATTTTGATCTTTGTGATAGTCAAATACACTCATTCTCTTCCCTCAAAACTATTTGAATTAATTTATATGATTAAAAAATTTCAATTGCGCTCAATAATGCAAGAAATACCCATGCCACCGCCGACACATAAAGACAGCATGCCTCGCCTTAAATCTCTCCGCTCTAGCTCATCTAGCATAGTACTCAGAAGCATCGCACCCGTAGCACCCAAAGGGTGCCCCATCGCTATGGCTCCTCCGTTCACATTTGTTACAGCTGGATCTATGTCTAGATCGCGCATGTAGCGCAAGGCGACTGAGGCAAAGGCTTCGTTTATCTCCCATAAGTCGATGTCGCTAACATCTAAATGCGCAGTCTGGAGGCATTTTCTTGCAGAAGGGCCTGGTGCCGCCAACATGATAATAGGATCTCTAGCTAGGATCGAACCGGCCACAATTCTACCTCGAGGCGTGAGCCCAAGATCCTTTCCTGCTCGCTCACTGCCAATTAATACTGCACTTGCTCCATCCACAATGCCGGAAGAATTCCCCGCGGTATGCACATGATCAATGCGATCAAGGGTGTTGTATTTTTTTACCACGATGTCGTCATAACCCATTCTCCCCATCTGCTCAAATGAAGCACGTAAATTTCCCAAACCCTCCATTGTGGTGTCTGGTTTGATGAAATCATCCCTTTCTAAAATGACAAGCCCATTCACATCTTTTACTGGGATCACCGAACAATCAAAATAACCAGTGTCTCTGGCATGACTGGCTCGGCGCTGAGACTCCAACGCGAAGGCATCGACGTCTTCCCGAGAATAACCATCCAACGTCGCTATGGTATCTGCTCCGATCCCCTGAGGGACAACGCTGGTGTCAATAGAAAAAGCAGCGTCTTGGAACCATGCACCACCGTCACTGCCCATTGGAACTCTAGACATGCACTCGACACCTCCAGCTACAACCAAATTTTCCCAGCCAGAAGCTATTTTCTGCGCACCGGTATTGACCGCCTCGAGTCCAGAAGCGCAAAACCTATTCAATTGAACACCGGCCACAGACTCATCCCAGCCGGCATTTTGAACGATCATTTTCGCGACATCGCTTCCCTGCTCGCCGATCGGAGTAACACAACCCATTATCACATCATCCACATAAGAGGTATCTAGTTGATTTCTGTCCTGCAAAGCGTTCAGCAAGCCCGCACCGAGATCTATCGGCTTGACCTCATGCAAAGATCCATCTTTTTTTCCTTTGCTTCGCGGCGTGCGAATCGCATCATATATATAAGCAGTATTGTCCATTTTTACCTCATTTGTTCCAAGTTTCTATTTTTTAGTAGTTAATATTCTACGCTAAGCAATACTGGTCTCAATAACAATATTGCAAAATTTTATGCAGTGCAAAGTTAGTGCATATGCCCGAAAAGTTTGTCGTTAGGCCAAAAGTGCGAGTCCAGAGAAGGAAGAAACGATCGCAAAACTGCTCTGGATTTTTTGGTTATGTTCGAGTCAGCGTTGAGCTATTGAGACATAGACACCAAAACAGCAGTGCCATAAACCATTATTTCGATAGCACCAATATCTATCATGGAAGTGCTAAACTGCGTTGAGACTATAGCATTTGCGCCCTTTAGAAAGGCGTCAACCCTCATCCGATCTATTGCCTGCGCTCGCGCCTCCGTCAGCTCAGCAGTAAAAGCCACTAGCTCAGCCCCAGGCATCCGAGCGCCCTCTTTTGCCAACTCCGGAGGAAGGTTTTTTGAGCGAACTGTGCTACCCTGAGCAACTCCAATGGTTTTGAGAGTTGTTCGATCCACAAATTTAGCATCGGTAATGTAGGGCATGTTTAACGCCCTTGATCGCTCTTCCTCATTTAAGCCATCTTGCAGCCCTGCCTCGTGCCTCCGCTCTTTATAAGCCTCTTCCTTTTCCCGTTCTTCCCTAGCTCTCGCCTCTTCCTCAAATTGTATTGACTGTTCTCGGGCAAGCAAGTCTTCNACACTTTCAAGAACATACCATTCACCGTCTGCGAAATGCCCTTCAACTGTCTTGTCCTGGATAAGTCTGAAAACATCTTCCTTAGTCAAACCTTTGTCAAACATATACTCGCTAATTTTCATTTTTCGGCGCGCTTCTTCTCTCCGCAAGGCCTCTGTCCTCGCTTCTTGCGCTCGCTGTCTCTGCTCGGCTAATGCAGCAGTCGCAGCTGCCTCCTTTTTTCTATTTTCATGCTCCTCATCACTATCAATGACGTACCATTCGCCGCCAATAAACTGACCATCGATCTGTTTGGTAGTAATCATCTTATAGGCGTCATCTAGGGTAATACCCTTTTCAAACACATATTGATCCAACTTAGTTTTCCATCGCTCCTCTTCTTCTGCTTCTTCACCCAACAACTGATCTTCAAACTGCTTTGCAATCAACTTTGGCGTTGTAGTAGTTTTTTCCGGTTTGGTGACTGGATCACCTAATGGAGGATCAAATTTTGTGTTCGCTATGCTCTCTTGAAGCCTCGCTAGGTCTCGAGCCTCCTCAAGAATGCTCGCTGCCAAACTGCTTGCCTCTTCGGTGTCAGGTAAGACCTCATCCTTTCCTTTTGGCCCCAGAGCCAGTTCCCTAGCCTCTGCTAAAATTGATTCAGCTATTCCCGAGTTCTTTATGGACAACTTGCCGGTTGCTAACGGTTTTTTTAAGCTAGAGCCAGTTTTTGCTATCGACTCTGGTGCTGCCTTAGTAGCGCCGTCCGGACCCAGCGCCATTTGCCTTGCCTCAGCCAAAATTGACTCTGCCATTCCTGAATCTTTTAATGATAACGTTCTCTGGTTGGCTGTTTTTTTGGCCTCGCCTTTTTTGTCTGATTTCGCTGCTGCTTTTACGCCCCCTCTCGGTTTAGCGATAGCTGCTGTCTTTTTTACTGCTTCCTTGGTCTTAGTTTTATTCGTTTTTCTCGCCTTAGTTTGGGCTGTTTTGGCCATTGTCTGCGCCATGGCGATCTGCTTGAGAGCCTCTTCTTTCTCTCTAGCCATCTTCTCGTTTGTTTTTGAATCGGACTCGTCTTCAGCGCTACTTTTTTCTATCACTTGATCTGGAGAGTTCCTATCATCTGATATATACCACTCACCGCCAACAAAGTTGCCCGAAATCTCCTTTCTTGAAATCNCTTGAAAGACTTCTTCTTTAGTCATGCCATTCGAAGACATATATTCGTCGAGCTTAATTTTTTCGGAGATATCAGCCATTGTTAAAAACCCTCGAAATCACTCTACTGAAAATAATTCGCATTTAAATCGCAGCATTAAAATGCAATGTTAACGCAATTATCACTGGCGCCACCAGTTACAAATTTACCACAATATGAATTGCGTCTCCGTACTCAAAATCAGAGAATAGTCTTTGTATAATCCTAAAGTTTTTTCTAGCAAGTGCCCAACAAAAAGATGATGGTCCATTTTTCAGGAGGATACGTGAACGCAATAACCTATTATGCCGCCTACGGGTCTAACTTAAATAAGCAGCAGATGCACAGCCGCTGTCCAATGGCAAAACCATTTGGCATGGCCGTTTTAAATGGTTGGCAGCTCGTTTTCCGTGGGGTGGCAGATATCATGCCGAATCCTAGAGCCAAGGTTTATTTAGGAATTTACTCTATCACCCCAGCATGCGAGATTGCTTTGGATTATTACGAAAGCTACCCTGATCTTTACGTTAAAAAGTATATTCAAATACAGTTGGAAAGTTCTCAAGTAATATCTATGTTTTATGTTATGAAACCAGGTTTTGGTTTTGGTAAACCGTCCCATAAATATCTCAGAACGATCAGAGAGGGCTATAAAAACTGGAAACTACCTGAACAGCCGATGCTAGAAAGCATGCAACATGCCCGAGCTCATGATAGCGGAGATGGTTATACAAGTAGGTACTGGAACACGGATACCTAGGAAAAAACGCTGCAATCCAATCGCTATCTCGGACTGCTTGATTCTTTGATGACGGAACCGTCACACTGGTCAATGTATTGAACAATTGTTCGGTCGGTAAGAATATAAACCCGTTTATCAATGACACAGCTTTTGCCTTTTAAACGCTCACTAGTCGAACCAGCATATTCCGTATAAGGCCTGTCCATGTAAACGTAATTTCGGCGATTAATATAAAGCTCGTCGTAGACGCGGTTTGCTACCACTCCGTACATAACCCACGGGCCAATCTCGTGTCGCGAAGGAGTTCTTCCCTCTTGCGAGAGAATGTTCCAAGAGTAAAAGACCAACATTGCGAGAATGATTTTTTTCAAAGCAACCCCCAACCACATTAATATTTATTCCACGTTAACTTGAATATCGGCCTTTCCGAGCCAATCTAGAGGTTAGTCGCATTAAATGTCTCTCGGTCATGGAATCCCTCACTGTGAGCAACCACAGTACTGACTGTTCCATCCCCAGCAACGTTAATCGCCGTCCGGCACATATCTAACAACCGATCAACGCCAATGATCAATCCAATTCCCTCCGCAGGCAAACCAACCTGATTGAGCACCATTACCAACATCACCAATCCAACACCAGGCACGGCGGCCGTGCCAATAGAGGCCAATGTCGCAGTCAAAATAACTGTAAGGTAAGCTTCAACGCCGAGATTGATATTATATGCTTGTGCTATGAAAACGGTGGCTACTCCTTGCATTATTGCTGTCCCATCCATATTTATCGTGGCGCCCAGCGGCACAGTGAACGATGCGACGCGATTATCGACACCCAGATCTTCCTTAACCGTTTTGAGTGTTACTGGCATCGTGGCACCGCTAGATGAGGTGCTAAATGCAAACGCCATCGGCCCCCGCATCTTTGAATAGAATCGCCAGGGATTTAGCCCGGTAGACGTCATCAGCAGCAACGAATATGTACCAACGCAATGCACAGCCAGCGCGAGTAATACAGTAAAAAAATAACTGGCAAGACTTAAAATCACTGCAAAGCCGAGAGTAGCAAATAATTTTGCCAGCAAACAGAAGATTCCATAGGGGGCCAGAGTCATGAGGAGCATGACCGTTTCCATAATCACTTTATTCAGGTCGTCAAAGAAACCTAGTAATCGCCTGCCGGTCTCATCACTTTTTGCGATTGCCATGCCGACCAATAGTGCAAAAACGATCACTTGCAAGACATGTCCCTCCGCCATGGCTGCTATCGGATTACTGGGGAAGATGTTTATTAGAGTGGTTTTTAGCGGTGGCGCCTCCTTAACCGTGAATTCTGACGCTTCAGCTAAATTAATGTCAGCGCCAGGCCCAATGATAAGGGCTAGGGACAGCGCCAATGATATTGCGATTGCTGTCGTGAAAAGGTACAGACCAAGTGTCTTTCCCGCCAAAAGACCCATCCTAGCTTCATTTCCCAGCGATGCCGCACCGCACAGCAACGAGACAAAAACCAAGGGGACCACCATTAGTTTCAAAGAATTCACAAAAATCTGACCCACTGTGTCAAACAATCCATCTATCAAATAGTGCGTCATCCAACCTTCGACTCCTTGTCCCAGTAACCCTTTAGTAATTAGTAAATTCAAAGAACCGCCGACAAAAAGTCCTAGTACCATTGCAGAAACAATTCGCTGAGTTAAAGACATTTTCTACTCCTAAAATGGCAAAAATAAATATCACTGATATTAACTAGCTAGAGCATAACTATCGAGCATGTCAGAATATTTTTGATGAAGCAATTCAGCAAATTTCTCACAGGTCATCATATGACCTCGATTAACCAGGTCAGACAAGTTAACGTGCGCATCGGGAATTATCAGCTTGGACTCCCGACAATCTGCATAAAATTGATTTATTGCGGCCACACTTCCTTCAATATCCGCATCCAACAGAATAAGAGCATGGGCAAACAAGACTGCTTGCCTGTTTTTCTTTCTCCTCCATGATCTTCTCTGCGCAGTGCCCGCAAATTTCCGATTTGCCACAACCACATTATATTCACCATCACAAAATGAGCCATCGACTAAACCGGTCCAAGCAGGGAGAGAAAGGTCCTGCAAAATTCNTATNATTGGATCNCAGAGATTCTNATAACTTTCCNGAATACTCGGATGCTTNGAGCAAACGAAAGCATANGTAACATTNATNATGCCAGCACCCTGTGGGGTAGCGCCACCNCCACTATCNCGNAAATGAACNGGCCAACCTCGCTCTTCTGATCGTCNTTTNGCATACTCAAAGTTATCATTTCGTTGCAAACGACGCGGCACNACGATGCTTTTNGTTGTNCTCCATNTNCTTAAGGCTTTATCTGACTCACCAGAAACAACGCAAGTCAATATATCTCTTTCGTTGCTCAATGCGAGTGCAGCAGAAGTGATTAGCTGTAACAATTTCGTTTCTTTTGTCATCAGTTTGACAACCCTAACCTTAAATCCTTAATAAAACATTTAAGCAAAAAGATTCGTTCGAATTTACATGCTCATCGGTGATAACATCACCGCGTCAAAAGCGTTAGATTGAAAAATCTTTAAGAAAATACTCAAGTTTACTCTTAAAAAAAGATAATGAAAAAAAACTATTTGACCAGGCGCGATTTTTTTAAATTGACAAAAGACGGCATAAGTGTTGCCGTTCTGTCCTCTTCAATTTCAGCCTGCGCTGACAAAAACAGCAGGTCAACGGACAGCGTTGACCAAATTCGCCCAATAAAAAATAACGCCGCTGTCAAGTTTATCCATGGTGTTGCAAGTGGCGATCCGACCACCAATTCGGTGGTTCTCTGGACACGAATTACCCCTGATTCCGAAGAGGATGGTCTGACGGTGCCAGTGGCCTGGGAACTGTCTAAGAACTCGAATTTTGATAATAGGATTGCACACGGCATCGAAACAGCCTCCATAGAAAGTGATTTTACAGTGAAAGTAGACGTGCAAAATTTGACTTCACAGACCCATTATTTTTATCGTTTTTTTTGCAACGGCGTTTCTTCACCGATCGCCTCAACAAAAACATTACCGAGCGAACGCATCCAGTCAGTGAAATTGTCTGTTGTCTCGTGCTCGAATTACCCAGCTGGGCACTTCCATGCTTATAATTTGGCTGCGCAACAAAAAGATGTAGACGCAATACTCCATTTGGGTGATTTCATCTATGAATACGGCAGAGATGGCTATGCTAGCGAACACGCCAAAGAACTTGATCGAGAAGTCCTTCCAGAACATGAACTCTTTACGCTTCAAGATTATCGCACTCGCTATGCACAATATCGTACTGATATTAACCTGCAGAAACTAACCCATTCCGCTCCCTTGATAGCCGTCTGGGATGATCATGAGATAAGTAACGATGCTTTTAAAAATGGTGCAGAAAATCATCAGCAGGGCGAGGGCAGCTATTTCAAACGAAAAACTGCAGCCATGAGGGCTTACTTCGAGTGGATGCCAATTAGACAATCGATAAGGGAAAAAAACAAAATTATTAACCGGAGCTTTAAGTTTGGGGAGCTGCTCGATTTGCATATGTTAGATACAAGGAACATCGGACGTGATCAGCAAATGAGTTATGCTAACTATATTGATCCCGAGACAGACCTATTTGATACGAAATCTTTTTCTTCTGATTTAGCGGCGTCTGATCGAAAGATGCTTGGCTCGAGGCAACTTCGATCGTTACAAAACAATCTTGAAACTTCTACCAGCAAATGGCAAGTATTGGGACAGCAGGTGCTGATGGGGCGGATGAATCTCCCGGCTGCAATCGTAACCCAGCGCACTACCATAGAAGAGTACAAGAATCTCGCGAAACTTGCGAGGATAGATAAACGCTTAACAAAGGGTGACAAACGCTTAGCTGAATCAGAAAAAAAGTACTTTGAAAGCTACAAGCACCGTCTGTCTCCAGAAGTGGAAGCATTATTAGGACTTCCGGATATTCCATATAACCTTGATGCCTGGGACGGATACTCTCAAGAGAGAGAAGAAATATTAATGACTGCAAAAAGATTGAACAAAAACCTCGTTGTGCTTGCCGGCGACACTCACAACGCTTGGTGCAACAACCTCAGGGACATTGCTGGCGATTTCGTTGGGGTGGAGTTTGCCGCACCATCAGTATCCTCACCCGGATTGGAACACTATCTCGATCTAAGTGAGGAGGATATCCCGCCGACTGAGGCGAACATAGTCGAATTGATTAATGACCTTCAATACTTTAATGCCGCTGACCGAGGCTTTATGACACTTCTATTCACTCACGACACTATTAAAGCCACCTGGCACTTCGTCGACACAGTAAAAAATGACACCTATAAAGAAAAAAAACACCGAAGAAATATCATAGAGTATCGAGATGACGAGCGCGGCGCCGCAATTTTATAGCCCTGGGACTGACCTAAGATGAATAGAGCCCACTTCCGCACGAATCGAATGAGCAAATAAAAGCAACTAAGATTGTATCGCGAAAATCTTGCTTCCAACTTAAGGCATCTTGGATTTAAGCCTGCAAGCTCAACACATAAGTCAGCACTAGGGTGCCCTAGAACAATAAAACTTACTGGAGTAACGGCCGTCTTGAATAGCTCTTTGAAAACTGAAATTTGCCCATCCTTCACGGATACTTCCAACGTCCAGTGCACAGCATTTGGCACAATATTTCTACCTCCTAAGCTTAGTAAAACCAAGCATGTTAAAGCCGGTGTCTTGCCCTAAAGGTAGATTTTTTCAATCACCTCTTCAAACCGACGGCTCAAAACCATAGTTTTATACATCCAAAGCTTAGTCCCTATTGGAGCTCCCATAATCTTCTGCTCCATTAATCTCTCGCAAACATCAATACTTTGCTCTCATTTAAGTTGTCTTTATTTTTGGTTTGGTGGCGTGATAACTCCCAGCATTTGATTATAAATTCCGTCGGGGTCCTCAAAAATTATAAATCCAAAAGTTGACGCATCTCCCTCACAGCAAGGCGCTATCGGAGATATAAAATTCACCCCGTGACGCTTGAGTGTCTCAATATCACTCTCCAGATCAGAGCTGGCACAGTTAATTCTTTGGATCCCGAGGTGCGTCAGTGGCGGGGGGTATGGTTCTCCAACGGCAGTTGGTCTGACCCATTGATTCAATTTCACTCTGAACCCATCGACCTTATGTCGCATCATTCGGCCGAGTTTTTCTGTTCCCATACCGAGGCCCATAGCTTGTAATAATTCTGCGCCGTCTTCAGATTGGGAGATATTTTGTACCTCGAGGCCAAGCATTTCATAGAAGGGTTGTGAACAATCAAAACTTCTGACATTTAGGTTTAGGTAATCAATCCTATCTCCAGCCCCTTGAGAGAATGAAACAGCGGGCTGACGCAATTTCACAAATGTTCCATCAGGGTCCCTAATCATCGCTGCGCGATCCCCTGAAGTCTCTCTGACTGGCCCGACAACCATTGTGGCCCCTGCATCGATCAACCGGGACAGATGATCGTCGAGCTCGTTAGTCTTTAGAGAGAAATAGGTTATTCCGAGATGGTTAATGGCTGAGTAGGGCGGCTCCAAGCGCTCGGGATCTTTCCAATCGATAAGATCAATGAGTCGCCCAGTTGGAACAGTAAGATCCACGGGTCCATCAGGAAGACTACCCAAGTGAATAAGCTCGGCATGCATCCGGTAAAGTTTATCGATTCCAACGCCCTTAGACACCTCTATGGTATTAGTTTCTGGAAATGGGCCGATCTGATCCGTAAACCCAGCAGCACGGTAGAAATCTCTGGAACGTGAGTAATCTCTTACATTGATATTAAAATGAATCAGTCCGGTTATGTTCAGTTCATCTGCACTAGGGAGATCGCCCAGTGGGCAATCAGCATCTGCAGTTGACGAATAAACTTTCGAGTCCAGCGGCGTTTTTTTATCTCCGACACAGGCGAATAGGGAGCCTACAGCACACAAGAACAATACAAGCCTGATTGTTTTCAAAAATATCATAATTGCATCCCCTTTCTAGGTTACTTTAGGTCCGCACGAAGAGACGAGATGATCGCCATACAGAGGGTCGGAACGGGACAGTCAGAAAGGAGTCAATGACACTCAGCACTCTATTATTTTTCTTTTGTGCAATGAGAACACTTGGCCTTATAAAAATCAACTTAAACTATCTAAAAAAATAATATTATCGGGTAAAAACGACATGGTGATATTAGGAAAAATTACCGTGTGTAAGCTATCAGTAAGTTGCTCATCATTCATTTCACTGCAATGCTCGTAACCGCGGGCTGGCCAAGTCTCCCTCTTTTTCGCTTTAAGATCCCGCCATCCCCGCGTAACCTTGCTCTCAAAGCTATAATATTGACTGGAGTCGATGTCCCAGTATTCTAGAATCTGATCAAACGGATGAACCTCTCCGGCTGACAATCGGTCTGACAAAGAAGGTCGCATCGGCTGAACTGTGCGGCCATGTCCTTACGACCATATTTCAAGTCTTGAGGTCCAATAATCCTCATCAATACATGGTGGAACCCGAGGATGCGCAGTGCGAGTATGGTAGGATTCATCAAAATTATCGATAGCAAACTTCCAATTTGTGGGTAAGTCAATCCTCATCCAAAAGACTCGTACGAGTCTTTCCAGGGGATAATTTTTGTAAAGCTCCAGTATCGGCGATAAGTAGCCCAACAAATCAGGTGCATCAGCTTCCATTGTGCACCAGACAAATCCTCCCCAGGTTTCACAACGCAATTGAACTAATTTAAGTTTCCCACAAGCAGTTTCCGGTAAATCCTCGGGATCCTGAACATTTTTTAAAGACCCGTCAATTCGCAATTAACATACATGATCCGGACAATAAAATTCATCTATCACGCTCGAACTGCCGCTCACCAAGCGCAGGCCACGATGCCAACACGCATTGTAAAAAGCTTTCAAGCTGCCGTCCTCTTGCTTCACAACGAACACCGACTCTTTCATAAAGTTGTGTACTATGAAATCCCCCCCGTCCTGAAGCTCGCTCTCCCGACCCGCTACATGTCAGATCTTTTTCCAGAGGTACTTCCACTCTTTCGCCGAGAAATCAGCACAGGTATATCGATCACCTGTAATTGGATCACCTCGCAAAATTCCTGAATCTCTTACATTCATGAGTTGATCAGCAGCAATTTTTATTAAACAATCTCCCAAATTAGCATGCTCACATAGTCAAAAAAATTCTCGTGTTATCTCCATTCTTTCGAATTACTTGATTTATAAACCGGTTTTTCCAAAAGCAGAATCTCATATCGGCGTTCGAGAATTTTCCAACCAGTTGCTTCTCGACGGTAAACGTCTTTATAAAGCCCGATAAATCTCAGCATTTCACCATCAATCTTTTTTGCCAGTTCATTAGTATGCCAGTGGGCATTTGCGGTGTCTCTGTCGATAGAAATGAATTTCGGCTGGGCGAACATTCCTACGAAACTGAATACCTCCATTGCGTCCTTCCAATGCCTCAAGATTGCCTCTCGTCCCACTATCTCCTGACCTTCTCCTAAATTCCAGAGTCCGTCTTTACTCCAGTTCGCCCCCCAAGCCTCGGCGTCATTTTCTATCACTGCAGCGTTGTAAGATTCTATAAGCTCTCGGATTGCCAATCTGTCTGCAATTGGTCCACTATTTTTCTTTGCATTGATATCACTGCCGATCTCCGTGCTGTGAGAGAGCGCCGTTAAAATCATCAATCCAAAAATTGCGCCCATTAGTTTCATTATTGCCAGACGATTGAGAGCCAACTGCACACTTTTTTCACTGATGGTGCAAAGAAGAGTCGTCACCCATTTCATAAATCTTCTCCTTAAATGATCATTATCTGCCTCAAAAGTGGCAGATCCTCTGAGAAAATCATGCGGTACCGTTAAGATAATCGTTGAGCCTCTCGTGAAAGTTTTGCAATCTTATCTCCGTGTCACTGAGATAAAATTCTTTGAACCCAATTGAGCCAAATCCCTGCTGCTGTATTGCTCCAATACTTAGATCCTGATCTGCGGTGATTCCCAAGGATTTGTCCCCATATGCGAAGGCCTGATGCTCAGCATCTTCCACCGGCAATGGAGGGCCGCCCGCAGGCGACGGAGTATGCGTCCGCCCATCAATTCTGGGCACCATCCACCAATGATCAAAAAGACACCTAGCCGGATCAGAGGGATGTGGTCTGGGACGAAGTAATTGCACACCATCGGGTCCAACTGTAATAACAGAATTAGGGAAGATGTTATAAATAATGTAGTCGGTTAACTGATAATCTTTAAGGTGAGCATAATGATTGAAGCCCCGGGCTGAACCTTGCTCTCGCTTCTTTTTTTGCACGTCTATCCTCAGTTGCCGCAGTTTTTTCATTGTAGGCTCCTCCGGAACTGGAATATCCCACTCACCTAGGAGGCTGGGAAGGGGTTCTTGTACTGGCCCCTCATGCAAGGTCGACGGTTGATACGAGGCGAACCACCCGCGGTTGTGCCCATTTGGGAGCAAATCAATTTGAGAAAAATCTCCTTGGGTTTCGATGTAGGGCATCAATTCAGGATGCACAACCTGAACATGATAAGCCTCATTGAAATTGTCTGATAGCACCTTCCAATTGCAATCTGTAGAGGCTGTCATGTCGAGCACACGAACCATTTCCTCAATACGATAACTTCCTATTTCATTCGTGATATTTTCGCCCAAATATTGGGTCAGAGACTCGCAGCCAGAGTCCATATTAAACCAAACCATTCCAAAGAGTACTTCCACAACAACTGCTTGCAAACCAAGTTTTTCGCAGGGATTTCCGCGCTCAAAGTCTTCAGGTCCCGGAACATTTACCACGCGACCATCAAGATCAAATTGCCATCCATGGTATGGACAGGTAAATTGCTCTGCATAGCCATAGGGCCCCTCAGAAACACGAGCTCCCCGGTGGGGACACACATTAAAATAGCCACTAAATGAGCCATCAGCCCGTCGAACAACGATGACCGACTCCGGTCCCACTTCCGCCACAAGGTAATCGCCCGATTCTGGTGCTTGATAGGCTAAGCCCGCAATATGCCATGTTTTTCGCCACATGTTATTTAGTTCGTACTTGAAATATTCCCGACTAACGTAACGCTTTGCAGTAATTGGGTCACCTCTCAATTGAGGCCGGTCTATCTCGGCCGGTCTATCGTTTTTCACAACATCTAACTCCCTTTTCACAGCCCCTATTCATCTAGCTCGCCGACCTCCAGCCAATCTCCATTTACCCGAGCGTCATAAACCTTAATTGACTTATTAGTCAGTTGGCCCACTGGTGATCCGGTCTCCAGGTTGAAACGCATACCATGAACAGGACAGGAAATATGCCCATGCCGAATACGCCCACCGCAAAGAGGCTTATTCTGATGCGGACAGTTATTTTCTACAGCAAAATACCCTTTGTTGGTTACGCCCACCAAAATTTCATTCCCATTTAAATTGGCAACACTAGCTTTATTGTTTGCAAGCTTTGTTAGTTCAATCACCTGATGAAAAATCATTCTAGTCGACCGAAAAAGTTTGAGATTAAGTTTGAGGCATACATTCTAGAAATGTTAGCAATTGCAGCTTTGGCTTACAACTTGTTAGATGAAAGCTTCAAATCTCTTCGCGATCTGCGATTACCATTAGAGTAATCTTCGATGTTTAAAAACATCAATATTTCAATTAACAAGAGGAAATGGCTTAAAAGACTACCGTGCTGATGTTCTCATTGTTACAAATTCTTCGGCCGCTGAGGGATGTATCCCAATAGTCGAATCGAATTGCTTTTTGGTCGCCCCAGCACTCATAGCTATTGCCATGCCCTGAATAATCTCAGCGGCATGTTCGCCGACCATATGGCAACCCAAAACCAGATCACTAGCGAGTTCAACCACTAGTTTCATGGTAATCCTATCATCTCCTCCGCTGAGGGATTGAAACATCGGCCTGAAATCGGAGACAAAAACAGATACTCCTTTGGATGATACTTTTGCCTGCTCTTCCGTCATTCCAACACTTGCAAACTCCGGTTGACTAAACACCGCCGTGGGAATATTGTGATAAGCGACTGTTTGCTCGGCTCGTCCGAAAAGGTAGTCAACCAATACCATAGCTTCTTGAATCGCTACCGGCGTCAATTGCACCCGGTCGATAACATCCCCCAATGCGAAAATTGAAGGCTCATGGGTTTTAAAATTTTTATCAACGATGATTGATCCATTGCGTCTTGTTTTAACTGACGTGTTGTCTAGGCCCAGATTGTCAGTATTAGCTTGCCTACCAGTGGCATAAAGGACTAGATCTGCGGAAAGACGACCTTTGTCACTCAAGAATACTTCATGTGATTCATTGACGCGCTCTATCCTTTCAACAGTGGTATTAAGATGAATTTTGACCCCCTTGGCGCGCATTCCCTGCTCGACTTTGTCGATCATCTCCGAATCGAATGATTTGAGTAACCGCTGTCCCCTATAGATCAGGTGCGTGGATACCCCCAAACCGTTCAAAATACCTGCAAACTCGAGGGCTATGTAGCCTCCTCCAACAACAACAGCTGTTGCAGGCAGCCTTTCCAGAGAAAACATCTCATTTGAAGATAAAGCGTACTGACTACCGGGAAACTCGGGGATGTGAGGCCAACCACCAACCGCCAGTAAAATGTATCGGGCAGTGTAATTCCGGCCGCCCACCGCGATTGTATTTGCATCACTCAAGACTGCCCGTTCGGAGAATAGATCTGCTCCACTACTGTCCAACAGATGAGCATAAATGGCGTTCAGTCGCGCTATTTCAGTGTTTTTGTTGTCCCTCAGCGTAGGCCAGTCAAATGTCGCTGCTTCAGAAGACCAACCAAAACTATTGCCAATATGAAATGTTTCTGAAAATTTTGAGGCGTAAACGAACAATTTTTTAGGAACGCAACCAACATTCACACAGGTCCCGCCAAGGTCACGGTTCTCTGCTATACCCACTCTTACTCCTGCACTCGCAGCCATGCGCGCGGCACGAACCCCACCGGATCCGGCTCCAACTACAAACAAGTCATAATCGAACTTATCAGCCACTCTCTTATCTCCTTCGTAATCAGTATTCGGAATCAACGCAACTAAAAGTATAATATTGAAACTGCCTTAGAATGAATGACTGCGTTCATCATTTCGCCGTCATAATTCGAATTATACTAAAAAAATTTAAGATCTACTCGCCCATCTCTTATAAATGAGTGGTGTGAACGGGCAACAAAATATTTTCTATGCATTTACTGCACGCCAATTATCAAGGGCCAGAATTTTAACGCCAGCTTGACGCTTATCAAAAAACCAATATGCCTCAAATCATCGCTTAATCCAAAAAAATGATAATATTGAACTATCCAATATTTTTCATCAAAAATCCTTGGAGCAACGTTATGAGCGCGGACAACAGAAGTGATAGAACTCCTCTGTGGGTGCCAGATGAGCACTCCATTCAGCAAAGTAACCTGACTTCCTTCCATGAAAAAGTTAAATCTGACCTAGGTCTAGAATTTGATCGATATCACAAATTGCACGAATGGTCAGTTTGCCACCCTGAGCAATTTTGGAAACAAGTCTGGGAGTTTGGAGAAATCCGCTGCTCCAAAAAGTGGGACACAGTGTTGGAAAACCGAGACAAGTTTCCCGGAGCAAAATGGTTCCCGGGGGCGAGACTCAATTTTGCCGAGAACCTACTTCGCGATCGAAGCAACAGAATAGCAATTATTAGTCTGCTCGAGAATGGAACTCGTCGGACTGTGAGTTATTCCGAACTCTATGAGCAAGTGGCAGCCTGCGCCAAGGGGCTACGGCAACTCGGAGTAATCAGCGGAGACCGCGTTGCTGGTTTCATGCCAAACATCCCCGAAACCATTGTGGCTATGCTAGCAACCAGCTCCATTGGCGCAGTCTGGTCTTCATGCTCTCCAGATTTTGGGATCAATGGGGTAATGGACCGCTTTGGACAGATCACTCCAAAAGTGCTTTTTGCGAGTGATGGGTACTTTTATAATGGAAAGACACTCAATTCTTTGCCGAAACTGAAAGAAATCTGTAGTCGAATCGAGAGTATCGAGCAGCTCGTGCTGATTCCCGTTACCGACCAGAGGATACGAATCAGCGAAATTCCAAATACGATCTTATTCGAACATTTTTCCAAAACCTATGGTCCGTCTGACCTATGTTTCGAGCAACTGCCCTTTGATCATCCTCTCTATATCATGTACTCATCAGGAACCACAGGGGTGCCAAAATGCATTGTGCATAGCGGAGGTGGCTCCTTGATCCAGCATCTAAAAGAGCATCAGTTGCATACCAATTTAAAACCAGAAGACGTACTCTTTTTCTTCACAACTTGTGGTTGGATGATGTGGAATTGGTTAGTAACGGGCCTCGCTTCAAAAGCAACTCTGGTCCTTTACGACGGCTCACCTTTTTATCCCAAGCCAGAATCATTAATAGATATTGCCGTGCAAGAGGAGATTAGTGTTTTTGGCGTCAGTGCTAAATACATAGCTGCCCTAAAGAAGAGCGATGCTCGGTTGGTCCGAACCCATGATCTGAGAAGCCTTCATACCATTCTTTCAACAGGATCCCCACTTTCTGAATTGGTTACTTCAACATAATATTTCAATAAAACTGGAGGAACATTAAAATTAAAAATATCATCATGTCCT